>JAFEGU010000196.1 GCA_018239725.1 Verrucomicrobiota bacterium
ACATTTATGGTATCAAGCCCAACTGGGACAGCGCATACAAATGCCCTAATTGGAGTCGTGTTCGGCTTGATCTTCGGCTTCTTGCTGATCGGGTTCGACCTTCTTTTCAAAAGGTTCAACCTCCGTTCATTCAATATTGCCATTATCGGGATCTTCATCGGCTATTTGATGGGAGAGGCCCTTGTCCTCGTTTTCGATGCCGTCCTCGACATCAGCCGCATTTCGATCATCCTGCAGCCTCAAACGCTTGAAATCATTAAAATCGCCCTCTTCCTCTTCGGTACTTATCTTGGAACGATCATGACCCTCCGTTCTTCCGATGAGCTCTATGTCAGTATCCCTTTTGTTAAATTCGCTCCATCTACCCAAAAGAAAAAAGACCTGATCATCGATAGCTCTGTCCTTTCTGATGCGCGGATCATCGACCTTGCGGCAACAGGCCTTCTGGACCACCAGCTGATCATCCCCCGTTTCATCATCAAAGAGCTGTATGCATTTGCAGAAATTGGCGATGAGATCTCAAAATCAAAGGCTCGCCGTTCTCTTGAAGTCATTAAGAAACTCGAAGCGATCCCTGAGCTTGACCTCCGATTCAACGATACCGACTTCCCAGAAGTGAAAGATTCCCATGGAAAGCTCATCCGCCTTGCCCGCCTTTTAGACGGAAATATCCTCACAGCAGACATCAGCCGGATCCAAACGGCATCGGTCGAAGGGATCAGGATCATCAATATCCACTCCCTTTCCAATGCGCTCAAGCCCCTCATGCAGGCTGGCGAGTACATTAAGATCAAGATCCAGCGGTATGGAAAAGAGCCTCGGCAAGGCGTTGGCTATCTTGATGACGGCACAATGGTCGTCGTCAATGGCGGCGGCAACTATATCGGCGAGACCATCGATGCTAAAGTCCTCTCCGTGAAACACACGACATCGGGAAGGATGATCTTCTGCAACGCTTGCGACGACGAGTCCCTCTCGCACGATTATGATGAAGATGAGGAACATGACGAACGCTGAGAAAGGATCCATCCTAGGAATAGGCAACGATATCATCGAAATTGAACGGATCCGGGGGAGCATCGATAACCATGGCTACCGGTTGATCTCTCGCCTGTTCACGGTCAAAGAACAAGATTATTGCTTAAAGTACAAAGATCCGATCCCCCACTTTGCAGGACGATTTTCCGCTAAAGAAGCGATCGTCAAAGCGCTTGGCACCGGTTTTGGAGAGCATGCATCGTGGCTTGATCTCGAGATCGTCAATGACAAGGCTGGCAAGCCTTGTGTCAACTTCTCCGAAAAGCTCCAAGAGCGGCTGAAAAACACTTCCATGCAAATTTCAATCAGCCACTGCCAGCTTTACGTCACCGCCGTCGCCATCTGGTTCCAAAACTAAACAATGTAGAATAGACAAGATCGAAAATATCTTGGATCTTTGTCCGAAGAATAGACATGTCGGGGGACAATGGCGCAGCGCTTGTCACCCGACATGTCTATTCTTCGGGTAAAATAACTAATAACATATTAAAAACGAAAACTCTTAGAGAACGGAGAAGGGTACTTGGTAGGCGATGGTGATGAAGTTTACTTGTTCGGGGAATGTGTGGGCATAAATGCGGCGGGCATAGGAAAGGGTAATATCTCCCCACAAGTCGAAATGGTACTGGTATCCCAATCCTAAATCGATCGATTGGTGATGGTACTTCGCCCAGCCGTTAAAATGTTTGACATTCACGTGCTGCTTCGTTCCAAATCCAAAATACCCGTCTGTAAAGAATATGGCGCGGTGACGGTTGTCCCAATTCTTTTCAAAAACCCAAAGACCGCGCAGCCACGGGGAGCCTTCGTTTGCGATGCCTATGCCGAGGTTTCCCCACGTCCTTGCTGTCCAATAGGGACCTTTCGACCATTCCTTTCCAAGAGCTGTCGTCAGCTCGAAATCGACGATCGCATGGTAGGGGCAGCTGACATCATGGAGGCTCTTATCAGAAACTTCCCGGATGTTGAACCCGGTCGTCCAGCTAACAGGATCGCCGGCGATGTCATTGAGCCATTGGACGCGGGCCTGGGCTGCTGCGCTGCGATAGCTAAAGCTTTGCCGCGGAGTGTTGATAAATTCGACCTCGGCTTGCACATCCCACATCTCGGAGGGAGAGACGCCAAGATCGAAACGAAGCAACTGGTCGTTCGATGGGTGGCTCAGTTGGACAGATGCGTCCTGAACGCGATGGTAGCGGCTATATGTGTATGCAGAGGAGAAGTGAAACTCCCAAACAGAGCCAAACCAGGGCTTAGTCTCTAAAGAAGAGGCTAAGACCGGGGCCATGCACAATACGGAATAGCCGAACCATTTCCGCATCACGATACGAGTCCCTTCGCTGAGAGCCATCTTTCTGCATCAAGCGCTGCCATGCAGCCGGAGCCCGCAGCGGATACAGCTTGCCGGTAGATATGGTCTTGAACATCCCCTGCTGCAAATACCCCCTCGATATTCGTGTTCGTCGAATAGGGCGCTACTTTGATATACCCAGTCTCTTCGAGTTCAATCTGGCCTTGCAAAAACCCTGTATTGAGCTGATGACCGATCGCAAAGAACACCCCGCCGGCATCTCTTTTCGAGATTTCGCTTGTTTTTACATTCTTTATGGTGATCGATTGGACGACCGCATCCCCTTCGACTTTTTCAAGGACCGTGTCCCAGAGGATTTCGATCTTTGGATGGTCAAAGGCTCTTGCGCACATGATCTTGGATGCCCTGAGATGGTCCCTGCGATGGACCAGATAGACCATTTTTCCAAACTTGGTCAAAAAGATCGCCTCTTCAACAGCGCTGTCTCCCCCGCCGATAACATAGAGGTCCCTATTGCGGAAGATGGGCGCGGCGCCATCGCACACTGCGCATGCGGTGACCCCTTTTTGCCAAAATTCCCCATCGCGGGTCCCAGGGATGTCCAAGCGTTTTGCTGTGGCGCCTGTTGCGATGATGATCGCATCGGCATGCACTGTTGTGGGGCTTCCCTTGACAAGGAAAGGTCTGACATTAAAATCGACAGAGACGACATCTTCTGTAACCATTGTCGTTCCAAAGCGCTCAGCTTGCTTGCGCATCCTGTCCATGAGCTCAGGTCCAGTGATCCCTTCAGGAAAGCCCGGGAAGTTCTCGACCTCAGTGGTCGTCATAAGCTGGCCGCCTGCCGGCCCTGAGAAAAACCCTTCGTAGACGAGGGGGTGAAGATTTGCGCGCGCTGCATAAATGGCCGCCGTGTACGCTGCCGGCCCAGATCCGATGATGACAAGTTTTTTCCGTTCCATGACTTAATACTCAAGAAGTGAATTGCGAATATACTGCTGACAGTTGAGAGTTGGAAAATTTGCCAAAGCCGAAGGCGGCAGATTTGCATCAGATCCCTCCCAGGTTACTATTGAGAAACTAGATCCTGGGCGGGTCGGATGCGAAGGTGCCCCTTCGGCTAAGGCAAAACTCCAACTTTCAATTGAAAGCAGTATAACCGCGAAGTTTAGGGATAAACGAAAATTCAAACCAGAAAAAAAAGCAGGACCTCCTCGAAAGGGAGGTCCAGAACAAATAGCCTATTGCAGGACGATGGCCATTGCCGTTGCAAGTCTTGGTATATCGTCAAAGGCGTGATGTTCCCCCCAGATTGGATCATCGGAATCAGGAGATCCAGCTAAACGGAAGACCTCGCCGAAGATCTGGTTTTGCTGATCTTGAGGGATCCCGTTGAACTTTGCTTTCAGCGCCTGCTGGACAGCTTGATCAAAAATCGGAATGCTATCGAAAAGATGGGTATTTCCCCAGTCCTGGTCGCTAGGGTCGATCGGCATTCCATGCAGCTCCCAAACGTGGTAGTGGATGTTGATCCGGTCCTCACCAGACAATTTCTTCATCTCCTTGCGCATCTCAGTAACCGATGCTCCCTCGGCAACTAAACGGTTAAGTCGGACTAAAGCCCCCATAAAAGGGGTGACCATGGCTCCGCCGCCAACAGGCTCTAATAAAGGTTTGGGGTTGGCGCGTCGATGCGCTTGGTAGCTTGCAAGAACACTTTCTGTTCGCCTTACCTGATTCCTCATTGCATTTGGACCATAGGCAAACGGCAATGCGAGTTCCTGGAATTTAACCGGATCAGTAAAATCTTCAATTCGATCCCACAACGTATCGATATGCCACTTTGTTCCCGATTCGCTGACGAATGTTGTCCAGACATGAGCACCTAAAGGGATATTGTCCCGCATATGCTGCGCAGCTCCTTTTAATAGAGGAGGTTCTTCATACGTCAAGCGATCGAGGATATAGGCCGCAATCAGGGCGTGGTGCCTGCAAACGCCAATCCCATTCTCGATGAAATGATCGATAGGAATAAAGGGAACCTTGACAGTTGTAGCGCCTTGCGCCCAGGAATAAGTTTCCTGGTAATCGAGACTCTGAGCTGGTCTTTCTTTTCTGAAATCGGCAACCAATTGTTAGGTCAGCCCAACTAGATCGGACTCCGTCGAGCGAAACAGCATGTAGTTGCGAATATAGTCCTTCACATAGGTCAAGATTTCCTTCTCCGACGGGTGTCCCGCTTGAGATTTCAGATAGGCAACGATATGGTTGTAGTGGGCATTCAATAGTGGAGAATTTTTAGGGTTTAAAACAATCACTTCCCGTCCTGACGACGATCCACAAGAAACAACAGGCTTTTGCGACAAACTTAAGAGGCCTCCAGTAGCCGGCGTATAGATCACCTCATCGACCTTTAACTGAGCTTCATGGAGAGGGCCTCGGTGAAAATTTCTCTTAAATCCTTCCATAAAGTTGCGCATGCATATTGATCTAAGGCCTTCCCCTTGTCCAAAGTCTGGATGGAGAAACTCATTAAAAGTGGGCTCTGTGATAAGAAATGCATGCATTTCTGGATGACTTCTTTCGATCACTTGAGGTTGCCGGTCAAGCACATGAAGTTTGTCCCTGCTTTGTTGAATAGGGATCTGTTCTCCAATGTTGATCGTGAAATAGCCATGATTCACTTCTCTAACGCGTCCATAGCGCTTATCCTTGTCTGATGGATAACCGACCACCACAATGTCGCCTACATGGATTACATGGCGTGCAGAAGCAGAATAGGGCACAGCTCTCAGTCCGCTGTCTTGAGACAGCCATTTGCCGCCGATGACGATTCCTTTGCGACCTTCTGAATCAGCATGGGATAGGGACAAAGCCCCCCATTTCCTTAATAGCAGCGAAATGTTCTCTGCAACGGCTCCATTCTTGCTTGTGAAATGGACAGCCCTTCCGAAATTAAACAGCGCATGCATACTCAGAGCATCAAGCGATTCCGATCCAATTCGGCTCGGTTCTTTATAATATCCTTGAAGAGCCGCATCCATCTTCCGATAGATCCTCTCTAATTTAGCTGCGTCGATCTGGCCAGGAGAAGAGCGGCTGGGATGCTTCCTAGCTATCTCGGACCACTCCATTGCGCTAATTTTTGTTAAGTATTTTGTTGAGTTGCTGCTTACTGGAATAGAACTGGGAGCCATACCTAACCTTTTTATTTTCAATTATTTACAACTGATTGCGACGCTTATGAAATTGTATATTTTCAAAAAAATAAACGTCAAACAAACTTATAACAATATATTACAATTTTAAATTATATTAAATAAATAAAAGTAATTTTAAATTAACACGAAAATTAACTGATTAATTATAATATCGCGCAAAATCAAGGTTTTTTATGGCTATCAAAACACTTCACAGCAATCCTTTTTCCCATCTTATCCCAACAACAATCGTTTCCACTCTTCAAGAAACGAGACAACCGTCCGGCTACGCTCCGCTGCCGACTGTTGCTCGCGATGCTATTCCGCGCATCCATCATGGAGGAGAAAAACACATTGCAGCCTTAAAACATCAGGCGATCAGTTCGATCAAATCCAATGCCCTTTTTTTAGGTTCCGATGTGGAGATCGTGCCAGATGACTGCAAAAAGCCAAGGCTGAACCAGATCCGAAAATCGGAGGCTCAATCAGCCATCAAACTCTATGCAAGGATTGACAAGGGAAAAACGAGCATCGCATTTCGCGATACGCCCGAATTCAAGCAGGAATGTTTGAAACTGATCAGTCAACTGATGCAACGACCATCTGGCCGCCTATTGATCGAATCCCTAGCTCAATGCACAAGGCCCGTTGTCCTAATTCCAGGGGAAGAGTACGCAACGGAGATTTCTGAAGAAAATGAATTTGTGATCTTTTTTAAACTTGATCAGCTCTCCTACAACATTTGCTTGGAGCCGTCCGGCGAAAAACTCATTGAAGAGACGCCTGCCTTTATCAGCTTCGGCCATGAAGCGATCCACGTTCTTCACCGCGATTGGCAAAGGAACTTTCCAGCCCGATCTTACGAACGTTCTCTTTTGATAACAAAATTAACAGGCCCTTCCCACCTTCCCAATTATGCAACCTATGAGGAACAGTTCACAATCCATGGACTCGAAGGGGAAAATATTCTGTGCGAAAATGCCCTTCGCTATGAATTCGGCCTTCCCGAACGCTGCTGCCACATCGGTTCGATCTACCCCCCTTATGATGATAAGTACCAGGATCAAATTCACAATACAAATAGCGAAGGGATCAACTGGATCCAAAATGCTGCAGAGCTAGGTCTTGTATCGGAAGTGAAGAAATTGATCGAAGCAGGTGCAAATCCAGTCGATGGATGGTTCTCTGCAATCGGTCAAAGCCAATTCAAAGTGATCGAATATTTTCTGAAAATGGAAGGTTTTAATCCGCTTGTTCAGAATGATGATGGAGCAACTGCAGTCCACATCGCCGCCATGCATAACCAGTACAGGGTCCTTGAGTTATTTCAACAGCTAGGATTCGATCTTGCCCAACCTGATTCTGCAGGCCGCCTTCCCCTACACTATGCAGCCAATGGGAACAACCCGCACAGCATCTTATTCCTCGTCCAAAATGGTTCCAATCCGGTCAATGCCAAAACAAAAGAAAGAGAATCTGCTCTCAGTTTGGCAGCAGAATCGATTTCTTTGGACTCCGTTAAAATCCTCCTTCATTGCAATGCTCGGGTAACCCAATCCGTCGTTAATGCATTGGTTGCCGCTTCCGACGGCTCTGCAGAATGGATGCAAATCTACCAGGCTATTAATTCCCATCTTGACCGGCTAGCAGAGCAGAAGCAACCAAAAAAAAGGGACGTGGAATCGAGGCGTGAAGAGGTTATCCGTGAAACCCATGAGCCAATAGCAAAACGCAAGCGCCGTAAAAAATCTCCACAGAGCGATCAACCAGCCTTTGGATGGTAAACCAACTTGTCCCCTACCCTTCCTTAGAGAGGTGGGTAAGATGTACGATTGGTGACGAACCCCAGGTCTTTTTAGACCTGGGGAAGACGCAAAGCGCTGTAGATTTTTCTCTGCAGACAGCCCCTTGACAAGCCCTAGATCCACCCCAAAAAAATTCAGCTCCTTTCTCAAGCAAAAAAAACTTCGCCTCTCTCTACGATAATCCTAGGAATAAAATTCAAAAAGGTCCTAAAATTGCTTCATCATTTAACTTGGAATACCTAGGTTTCTATCTGATGAGAAGCATCAAGCTGGAAAAACTGAAAAAATCGCTCAACGGCGGAACGATCATTAACGATATCAGCCTCCATATCCCTGCTGGCAAGTTCTTTGCCCTGCTTGGACCTAGCGGCTGTGGAAAGACCACTTTGCTTCGCCTGATCGCCGGACTAGAGAAAGGAGACTCGGGAAAGATCTTCCTCGGAGATAGTGATATCTCAAACTGGCCTATCCACCAAAGACCGATCAACATCGTCTTCCAGAACTATGCCCTCTTTCCCCATTTGGACGTCTTCGATAACGTCGCCTACAGCCTTAAGCTTAAAAAACTTCCCAAGGCGGTCATAGAACAAAAAGTTATAAAAATTTTAGAAGCCTTCCATCTTGAGAGCCATATCTATAAGCTGACGAGCCAACTCTCAGGCGGACAGCAGCAAAGGGTCGCACTGGCTAGAGCCATCGTCAACGAGCCCGACGTCCTCCTTCTCGATGAGCCCCTGGCTGCTCTCGATTTCAAGCTCCGAGAAAAAATGTTGATCGAGCTGATCGAGCTCCAAGACAAGCTAAAAACCACGTTCGTGTACGTCACGCATGACCAATTTGAAGCGCTTACAGTCGCCGACCAAATGGCCATCATGAACCACAGGGGAGAGATCGAGCAGATCGGGACCCCAAAAGAAATTTATGAATTCCCCCACACATCATTTGTGGCAAAATTCGTCGGAACGACCAACATCTTAGGCGGACATTTGCGCAATGTCGATTCCGACCCTGAGATCGAAGTCCCTGAACTTGGCCGGTTCCGCGTCTATATCCCTCAAAAAAAGGATTGGATGCGTGAAAGTGGAGAAGCGATGATCAGCCTGCGGCCGGAAAAGATCTTCATCTCAAAAAAAGAGGTTAAAAACTTTTCCAATACCCTTAAAGGAACCGTCCAGTCGATCGTCTATCACGGCAGGTCGACACAGTACAACATTTTGTTAAAAAATGGGTCGCGTATCCAAGTCTTCGAGCAAAATGAAGAGCATTTCCCACAAGAAGTGATCGATTATGACAACGAGGTCAATCTCTACTGGCAAAAAGAAAACGTGGTGTTGCTTGAAAAATGAAAATCAAATTTCTTCCAAAACCCCCTACATCTGAGATCCCTTACGCGATAGGGGTTCCTGCTATGATCTGGCAGGTCCTCTTCTTCTATCTGCCCCTCGCTATCTTAGCAGTGTCCAGCATCCTAGCAATTAGTGAAACAGGCGCAATCGAAGGGATCACCTTTTCCAAAATCCAATTTTTCTTAAATCCGCTTTACCTAAAAGTGATCGCCTCCTCGTTCCTCCTCGCCTTAAGCAATGCGGTTCTCTGTCTTTTAATCGCCTATCCGCTTGCCTACTTTTTGGCTTTTGCAGGAAAAAAATATAACAATTTCTTTTTATTCTTGCTCATCGTCCCTTTTTGGACCAATTTCTTGCTCCATGTCTATGCCTGGTTCTTTGTCCTGGAAAAGCAGGGATTTTTGAACAACCTCCTCACGACGTTCGGACTGATGCACAACCCGGTTTCCTATCTGAACACCCCGCTTGCCATCATGATCATGATGGTCTACTACTATCTTCCTTTCATGGTGATGCCGCTCTACTCTTCTCTGGAAAGGATGGACATGCGGGTCATCGAAGCGTCCTATGATCTTGGAGCCTCCTGGCAGCAGACGCTGAGACGAGTCATCCTCCCTCTGACTAAGCGAGGGCTTAAAGCGGGTTTCTTCCTGGTGTATATCCCATCTTTTGGCGAATTTGCGATCCCGGAACTGATGGGAGGAGACCGTTTCATGTTCGTCGGATCTGTCGTCGCCAACTACATCCTCGGCGATGAAACAGGCTCGCTAGGGGCAGCATTCACTGTCATCTCATCGATCTTCTTGCTCGTGTCTTCCATTATCCTCTATTTCATTATTGATCGGCTCATTCCAGGGAAACAAAATGGTTAATCGAAACAAAATCGGTAAACTTTCTAATTTGATCTTCATCGCGTGCATCTACCTGTTCCTTTACGTCCCGATTATTGTCCTGCTCGTGTTTTCTTTTAACACGGAGGGGTTTCCTTCCCCTTGGAAAGGCTTTACTTGGAAGTGGTACCATGAGTTGTTTTTCGAATCGTCCCACCTCTGGAACTCCTTCATGAACTCGCTGATCGTCGCCGTCTTTTCGACGCTGATCAGCCTTGCGATGGGCGTATTCCTCATTTTTTACGGAGCGCAAGGGGGTAGGATCGGCAAGTTCCTCAACCTATTTTATGGTAACCTCGTCATCCCTGAAACAGTGCTTGCTGTCAGCCTCCTTGGGTTCTTCAGCCTCTTTTCGATCCCCCTTGGACTCTTGACCCTTATCCTTGCCCACAGTGTCCTTGGCCTTGGATTTGTGATCCCGATTGTCTACGCCCGGTTCCTTGAGCTTGATCTCAGAATGACCGAAGCCTCCCTCGTCCTTGGAGCAACACCGTTCCAGACCTTTTTTAAAGTCACCCTCCCCTTGCTCCGCCCTTCGCTGATCGCAACAGGACTTCTTATCTTCATCATCTCCTTCGACGACTTTATCCTTTCCTATTTCTGCGCAGGAAGCTCTTCGCAGACCCTTTCGCTCTACATCCTTTCGATGCTCCGATCGGGAATATCTCCAGTTGTCAACGCCCTGTCTGCCGTATTGCTGATCTTAAGCAGCTTGATGGTGTTCTTCTTCTTTTCCCTTAAAACCCGCTCCCGTATCTTTTGATAGAGGTCTTAGATGATTCGTAAACTCTTCATCCGCTCTGGAATCATCCTTTTCTGGATTGGCCTCATCGCCTTCGGCCTCTATTGGCCTAAATGGCAGATCATCCGCTATGAGGAAAACTCGATCAACGTATTTGCATGGGGCGATATCCTCGATCCTGCCGTCATCGCCAATTTTCAAAAAGAAACGGGGATCAAAGTCAACCTCAGCTATTATTCCTCTAATGAAGAACTGATTGTCAAGCTGAAGGCAACTGGCGGAGAAGGATACGACCTGATCATCCCTTCCGATTACGCTGTCAATGTGCTCATCCAGGAAGACCTGCTTAAAGAGATTGACAAGTCGAAGCTTAACTTCTGGAACGAAGTAGCTCCCAATTTGACCGGTCATTTCTTTGATCCTGATAACCGCTACTCGATCCCATTCGAATGGGAACTTTTCGGCTTCGGAATCGATAAAGACTATTTTGCTGACAAGCCCATGACCCCTTCCTGGAAAATGATCTTCGATCCGGAAGTGGTCAAGTACAAGATCACGATGAAGAACGATCCGATCGAAGCTGTAGAGTTTGCTTCGTTTTACTTGTTTGGCCCTGTTACAAGCATCGACCAAAGCCAAGCTGAGCAAGTCAAAGCTGTGCTCAAGCAGCAAAAACCTTGGGTCGAAGCCTACGCCGACTTCCGCGGAGACTACTTCCTAGCTACAAAAAATTGCGCTGTCGTCATCGCATCAAGCTCATACATCTGGCGCACAATGAGGATGTTCGACTTTGTCGGCTTTGTCGTTCCTGAAGAAGGTTCGTTCATTACGATCGAAAACCTCTGCATTCCTAAACCGTCCAACAAAGATCAATTGACCTACCGCTTCATCAACTATCTCTACACGCCTGAATCGGTTGCTTCCCACTATGAGACCTACGGGTTCTTTCCCTCCACGCTGAAGGCCAGTGATATCGCCCATATCGATAAGCAGGCATCTGAGATCCTACGCGATTCAGAGGAAAACTTTAGCAAGTACCATTTCTTCCAAAATATCCTTCCCCAAGACGAAGTGCGCGACATCTGGGTCGACGTCAAGTCAGGCGACTTTTAGAACAGATCTCTTGCATACCCCGCTTTGCCGGGAAAAATCGGAGATTTTTTCACAGTTTTTTAGAAACTGTTTATACTGCTTCCTCCTCAAAGTCCTTGTTGCTTTTGGATTTGGCATCCACGGGGACGATCCTTGTGCCAAGGCCCTTTAATGCCTCTTGCATCGAACGTATGCAGCTACGCATACGTTCTGCTTCAGAGGCTTTAACCTCGTGGCGCCAAATCCAAAATCAACTAGGACTTTGAAGTGTCCGCAGTATAGTTTCGGATCTCACGAATAAGCCGACTCAAGGAGAGTAGGCAAGAGAGTGGGATAAAAAAACTGTGAAAAAAGAACGATTTTGCCAGGTGAATGGGGTTATGAAAGAGATCTAATAAATGGCCGCTTGCGTCAACGACGCAAGCGGCCATTGTGAACCTCAAAAATTGAGGATTTTAACACTTAGAACAACACCCATCTGCCATGCGCGAACTTTAGTTTTACCTATTGCAAAACAATGGCCATTGCGGTTGCAAGCCTCGGGATGTCATCGAAGGCGTGATGCTCACCCCAGATCGGATCATCGGAGTGAGGAGATCCTGCTAAACGGAAAACTTCGCCAAAGATCTGGTTTTGCTGATCTTGAGGGATCCCGTTGAACTTTGCTTTCAGCGCCAGCTGGACAGCTTGATCAAAAATAAGGATGCTATCGAAAAGATGGGTATTCCCCCAATCCTTGTTGTTAGGATCGTTCGGCTTTCCATGCAATTCCCAAACGTGGTAGTGGATGTTGATCCGGTCCTCCTCCGATAACTGCTTTGACATGCCTCCAAAATTCTGGTCCAAAGAAAATGCGAAAAATCTCATTATTAAACACATTTTGAAACGGAGATTTTTCGATGAAGAAAAGCAAATTTACAGACGAACAGATTGC
>JAFEGU010000197.1 GCA_018239725.1 Verrucomicrobiota bacterium
ACTTTTGGGAAGAGGGAAACAACCACACGATTTCTGTTGGACAACTCAATGAAATTCCTGAAATCAAATTCCATGATTTACGATAAAACCCTCGAATTTTTATAAGATGAAACGCCTGGACTAGTACCCGACCATAAAAGTTTTTAAAAAATGTTTGAATAGTGTTTCATATATGCCTTTCAATTGGAGGCAGCTATGAATAAAAAATGGTCCGTTCATCTTTCTGTTGAGGAACGAGGCACGCTTGAGGGCATTGTTAAAAAAGGGAAATCATCTGCGCGGGTAATCAGAAGAGCGCAAACTTTACTACTCGCAGACGAAAAAAAACCAGATCACGAGATCGCCTCTTTGCTACGGTGCAGCGAGCCGAGCATTTATCATACGAGAAGAGCCTACTGCGAACATGGACTACAACAATCGCTGAATGAAAAAGCGCGATCAGGAAGACCAGAGAAGTTGGTCGGGAAATCGAAAGCGCATTTAATTGCGCTAGCCTGCAGCGAGCCCCCGGAAGGACGCGCCTGTTGGACAATGCAGCTGCTCGCAGATCGCTGTGTCACGTTGGAGTTGACAGAGTCCATATCGGACGAGACAGTGCGCAGGACATTAAAAAAAACGAAATAAAACCATGGCAGGTAAAGAGTTGGTGTATTCCAGAAGTGGATTACGAGTATATTTGTCGGATGGAAGATGTTTTAGATCTATATGAAGAGCCATTCGATGAGAAGAAACCAGTTGTGTGTTTCGACGAAACGCCAGTCCAGTTGCTTGACGATGTACTGGCGCCAATTTCGGCGGTTCCAGGGCGGGTCAAGCGCCAAGATTATGAGTATGAAAGGAATGGAACAAGTAATCTCTTTGTTTTTGTGCAACCCTTGGGAGGGTGGAGGGAAGTAAAAGTCACAGACCAGCGAACAAAAAAGGATTTTGCCGGGTGCATGAAAGATCTGGTCGACAAACATTTTCCTGAGGCAGAGAAAATCAGAGTTGTTATGGACAATTTGAATACGCATCGACTGGCCAATCTCTATGAAGCGTTTGAACCCGAAGAAGCCAGGAGGATCATCAAGAAGCTGGAGGTGCACCATACGCCAAAACATGCGAGCTGGCTGAACATGGCAGAGATTGAAATTTCTGTTCTTGGTGGACAATGCCTCAAAAGACGAATAGGTTCAAAAGAGGTTCTCGAGAGGGAGGTGGCCGCATATGTATCAGACAGAAATGCAAGGCGGGCAAAGATCCTTTGGGGATTTGCTATTCCAGATGCGCGAGTGAAAATGAAGAGGCTCTACTCATGAAAACTTTTATGGTCGTGTACTAGCATCCTTTGAAATGGTATAGGCAATTCTTACTGCTGCTTCTTTATATGGGGAGGATGGAATAAAGGGCGAAGGCCGCTCAAAAGCTACTTCATATTTTCGAAACGCTTGAGTAGTTTTAGTTACAAATGAAAAGCAGTCCACAATCGTGTTATATTTTGGTA
>JAFEGU010000198.1 GCA_018239725.1 Verrucomicrobiota bacterium
CATGCTTCCAAATATCCACGGCATTGAAATCCTAAGAAAACTCAAAACCGACCCTCGCACAAAACAAATCGGCGTGATCATGACCTGCGCCAATGCGATGGTCCAAAACTACCACACCACGATCAAACGGCAAGGCGATTATTTTTTAGAGAAGCCCTTTGATGCCAAGGTCCTCCTCTCCCTTTTTAAACTATACTTTTCCGGACGGTTATATCCCGAACCATTCACCGGAAGAGATTCCTACGCCTCAGAGGTCAAACACTGCTATCTGCCAAAGCTGCATTCGACGAGCACCTATCTTAAGTTCTGGGGAACACGCGGATCGAACCCCGTATCCGGCTCCGATTACGTCCGATTTGGCGGCAACACCTGCTGCCTGGAGGTGCGCCACGGCAATGATCTGCTGATCGTCGACGCAGGAACCGGTATCAGACCGCTCGGCAACATCATTCAAGCATCAAAGCCTAAAAACGTCCACTTGCTCTTCAGCCATACCCACTGGGACCATCTGGCCGGCTTCCCATTCTTTTTGCCCATTTACGATCCTGATTGCCACATCCATATCTATGCGCCGATCGGATTTGAAAAAACAGCGCGCGAAATTTTCACAGAAATGCTTGCCTACGCCTACTTCCCCGTTCGTTTGGACGACATCCAAGCCTCATTGTACTTCCGCGATATTCGGGAAGGAGAGCCCTTTGAGATCGGCCATTTTGTCGTTAATTCCCATTATGCCTACCATCCAGGAGCAACCCTTTGCTTTAAGATCCGGTGCAACAAAGTCACATTCGGTTATGTGACCGACAATGAGTTCCTGATGGGATACCATGGCAATCCCAACGCCATCAACAAGTCCAACCTGCGCCTTGCTCCCTACTTAAGCCAACTCAAATTCTTCAAAGATTGCGACTTCTTGATCCACGAGGCGCAATATACGCCAGAAGAATACCAATATAAGGTCGGCTGGGGCCACTCCTCCATCTCTAACGCCGCTGTCATGCTCAAGTATGCAGAAGTCAAAGAATGGATCATCACGCACCACGACCCGAAGCACACTGATATGGACCTGTTAAAGAAAATCCAGATGCAATACGACATCATCGATGATTGCAAGCTCGACTGCAGAGCGCGCATGGCCTTTGACGGACTCACCATTCCTATCTAATAGACCTCTTGCGTAACTCGCTTTATCTGGAAAAATTTGAGGTTTTCTTACAGGTTTTTAGAAACTGCATAAGTTTCAGATTCTTTCGGTATAAAAAAAGTCGGCGAATGACTGGGATAAAAACCTGTAAGAAAAGAACAATTTTAACAGGCAAATGGGGTTACGTAAGAGGTCTAATAAACTATGGATATCCTAAGCACAATCCAGCAACTTTCAAAACAAGAAAAGAAAACACTGCTCGAACGGATGGTCAAGCTGCAAGAAGAAGCGGGCGAACTAGCGAACGAGGTTTTGATCGCCCAAAAAGCATCCGGCTCAGAACGGAAAAAAAGTCAAAAAAAAGGGATCAGAAAAGAAGCGATCGACGTCGTCCTCGTCGCGCTATCGATCTACTTTCATCAAGGGGCGACGCTTGCCGATCTTGAAAGAGATCTCAAACTCAAATCGATGAAATGGAAGAAAGGCAGCTGCTAGCCATCCTCATAAGAGCCGCTCTTTTTCCCGTTATTCAACGTAATCATTTTTTGATTCGCTTCTTAAGAGCTTCTCTACGCTCAACTTTGCCCATTTATGATCCACAAGTAGATAGTTCAAATTTTGAAGTTTCTAGTGCGTGTTGAATAATTTAATTACACCACAACACTTTATTTGAAATATTTAATTAAATAACCATTAATGCTAAAATATTAAGAAAATAAATCAAGAATTAAATAACGGAGAATATCCTATATCAACTTATGCCTTAAGTATTGTTGCACAAGGAGCCAGCTCAAATGGCTCAAATTCTGTCTCAGAAGACGCATCTTTAAACCCCCAACTGATCTCGATTGCAGACAAAGTCGTTTCCTTATCATTTCCCTCCTCTTCCGAAGCTGGCAGCCAAGATCCGATTGCTTATTTATTATCACAGATCGATGCAGTGCAATCACCTCAGAATCGTGAAGCCCAAACCCAGCACGTCCGTTCAGAAGTCCAAGCAACAAGAGCATCGCTGCTAAGCACATATCAAAAAATCTGCGGCGATTGCTTTGAAGATCCTGAATCGCAAATCCACAAATTGTGGATGAGCTTTAATCTTGCTGAATCCTCTTTTAACGCGTCTTCTTCAATACCTTTTGACCAGAGAAATCCAAGCGCCTCGGGTGTAGATTCCGACGTGTATAGAGCTTTTATGCCATTCTTGCAACTCGACTTGGAAGCTCGGGAAATTTATCAAGAACTGATCGAACTAGGAGCAACCTACACTTCTGATCCCGAACTCGATCAAGCCTTGAGAAGCGCTAGAGAAGAACTCATTCAAAGGGATGCCCAACTATGCGGCAGCCATGACCAAGACTTCACAGCTCCGCTTCCTAAAGCAAGAAAGAAATATGAAGTTGCCCTTAGCAGCAGCGTAGATCCTACCCCTCTGAAAAAGAAGCTAGACCTGCTCGAAAAACAACATGCGGTTAATGTCCGCAATATCTATTTGTTCGACCAGATGCTCGCAGCTCCTTACAATCCTGAAAAGACAGTCTCTGCAATCGTGCAACGCAATATCGATCAAACTGTTGCTGCAATTCAGAGTCAAATTATCGAAGAGCAAACACGACAGTCTCGTTCTGTTTCATCTCCATCATATGCTCTAGGCTCTCCAAAAGCTCCAAGAGGACCAGATTTGGGTTCCGTTGATCAGTTAACTCCCCCACCTTCAGATCATGTCGACCATACTCCTAATCCTGAACGGGTAGAAGCTGTTGTTCAACGTCATATTGAACAAACTCCGCCAGACCAAGAAAGCGGTTCCGGTTGGGGTTGGCCAGCTGTTATTATCGGGACAATCGTTCTAGTTCCACTTGCAGCGTTCGGCGCCTACCATTATCTCAAGAGCCCAAGAGCATAAGGTCCATGTTATCCCCAAAGATGCAAACATTCGCATCTTTGGGGATAAAATTTCAAAAATGAATAGCCTTGCTGACCTGTTCCTGGAAAGCAATGGACACTTCTGTCGATGCCCTATACTCTTGTAATTTACTCTGGACGATCTCTAAAGCAAGTTCTGGCGAGTTGCATTCGCTGGAAAGATGCGCTAAATGAATATGCTTGAGCCCTGGATGGAAGACCTCGCCAATAAGCTTAGCGCATTCTTCGTTGGATAAATGCCCCTGCCGGCTTAAGACCCGCTGTTTGTAGACAGCAGGCCGGGAACAGGCGTGGACCATCGATGGCTGATGGTTAGCCTCCACATACAAATAGTCGCACTCTTTTAGTTGGTTCACTACAAGCGTTGTCGCAAAGCCCAGGTCCGCACAGATCCCCAGCTTGATTCCATGAGCCTTAATTGTAAATGCTACAGGATCAACGGCATCATGTTGGATGCTGAAGGGATGGACCTCGACATCCCCAAATTCGAACAGCTCCCCTGTGGAAAAAATCTTGAGCCGCGGCCTCTCTTTAAAAAAGGGGAGCAATGCCTTGGCAGTATCTCCATTGGCAAAGATCGGAATGCCCCACCTGCCAGCAAGCACATCAAGCCCTCTAATATGGTCTGTGTGCTCATGGGTGACCAAAATCGCATCGATCTGCTCCAACCCCACTCCGATCTGCATCAAACGCTCTGAGACAGCTTTTGCACTTAACCCAGCGTCAATTAAAATTTTTACATTCGAGGTTCCAATGTAAAGGCAGTTTCCTTTTGATCCTGAAGCGAGCGGGCAAAATCCAATCATCGGTATCTGAACAAGTTGAGTTTAGCAGAAATTGTTTAACAAGAGACAAGAGTTATTTTCAAGGTCAAAGCAACCCATTTTGATCTAAAAATATTTATTTACAGTAAATTATTTCTTTAATTCTTTACCAGTTTAAATTAAAAGTTAATCTGTAGTAAAATATACAGAAAATAAACAGCAAATAATAAAAAAGGAGAATATCATTATGTCAGCCTATTTACCTACAATTGCAGGAAGCACGCAACGATTGGGGCAGCTCAAGTCCTCTTACATCGATCCATATGTTCCATCCAAAGATGCCTGTTTTGCAAAAGCCACGCAAACAGCCCAGACCGTTGCCAGCTACCTCCCCCAAAAAGGCGGAGCCGCTGCGATTGTTCGCCTCGGCCAACAGATCCAGACTCTTCAAAGCCCCGAAAATCAATCAACTGTAACTGCAGCTACACGCCTAGAAGTCCAACAGCAAAAAGGCGCTTTGATCAGACAATATGAAACAATCTGCGGCACCTATTTTGAAGACCCAAGTTCCCAAATCCACCTAGCCTGGTCTAACTTTATCCTGGAAGAACGTGTATATAATGGATCAGCTTCCCAGCCATTTGACCGGTCGCGGCCTGGCGA
>JAFEGU010000199.1 GCA_018239725.1 Verrucomicrobiota bacterium
ATCGGCATTGCGCGGAGAAATTTTTAAAATATGCTGCTTTCCGTCCGGATGGGTCGCTTTGTAGACAATTGCAACCATGGCATCATCGTGATCGATGCGCGCAAAGTGGGCAGAATGAAGATTGAGCCGCTTTTGGTAGAACGAGAGCAAATGGTCCTCATCGAATGGAATTGGTCTATGCTTTCAGCAGATCTCAGGTGACAACTTTTTTGAAGACGTTTGTCGCCCAATACATGGTAAACAGCGCAAAGGACAGAAGCGCCAAAACGGCGTACAAGACATCGACCGATCCGATATTGCCCATTGCCAAAGCTCTCGCTGCTTCAACGACATAATAGACGGGATTAAAATGAGCGACGATATTGAGCCAATTCGGAGCAAGCGACATCGGCAGCAGGGTCCCCGATAGGAGAAGAACGGGAAGATTAATTCCGTGGACAAGAGGGGCATACCTGTCTTCGCTCTTAAGGACAACTCCCATCGCGTTTCCAAAAGAAGAGGTGGTGATGGTCAGAAGCGCAAGAAGTGGAAATAAAATAACCATTCCCAGCCAATCCGCCCGAAATCCAAACGGAAGGGAAATGGCGATAAAAAGAAGGCATTGGAAGATCACTGAGCATGTATCGAATAAGACAAATCCTGAAAGGATAGAAAATCGTTTGGCTGGCGTGACGCGAAAACGTTCTAATACGCCTGAGCGGACCTCATCGATGGTGCCGAATCCGGTGAACAGCCCTGTTGTAAATGCGATGATCGGCAGCATTCCCGGTATAAAGAGGGAGAGGACATTGTCCGTTCCTAAGCTTCCATTGGAAGCAAGCGTTCCTAAAAGCGGTGTAAAAAATGCTAGATAAATGATGGGACTTGCAACGCCCATGAATAAAAAGATCGGATTGCGCAGGGCAGCCTGGATGCATCGGAAAGTCAATAGCCCAATTTCTTTGAAGGTACTCATTGCGGCGCCTCTTCTCGTAAAGATCTTCCCGTCTTTTTCAAAAAGACGTCGTTTAAACTAGGAATTGACATCTGAATGGTCTCAAACTGGATGTTTGCCTGATCGAGCGCCCGGAGAATTTGGGGCAAGGCAGACGCTCCTTTGTCGACATAGAGACGAATTTCCTGCTCCTCGGAACGGATTTCTCTTAAAAACGAATTTTTATCCCCAAAGAGTGAGATCGCATGTTCGTGGAAAGTTTTAGGAACGCCGATGGTAATAATGTCGCCGGAAATCTGTTTTTTGAGCATCGAAGGGGAACCAAATGCAACAATTTTCCCATGGTCCATAATCGCAAGAGAATCGGCTAGGGCATCCACTTCATCAAGATAATGGGATGTTAAAAAGATGGTGATGCCGCTTCGTTTAAGCTCCAAAATTTTTGACCATAGATTGTCCCGGCTCTGCGGGTCGAGGCCATTGGTAGGCTCATCGAGGAACAAGACCTTGGGCTGATGCATCATGGCCAGCGCGATGTCCAACCTCCGCCTTTGCCCTCCAGAATAAGTGGTTACGATCCGATCGATGCAGTCTTTAAGGGTGAAATTATTGACTAGGACTTCAGCTTGGGATAGGGCCTGCTGTTTATTGAGGCCGTAGAGGCGGCCTTGCAAAACAAGGTTTTCCCAACCGGTTGAATGCAAATCAGCTCCGCCCTTCTGGCTGACATAGCCGATGCACTTGCGGACTTGTTGCGGATCCCGCTTCACGTCAATCCCTTCCACATACGCTTCCCCCTTTTCAAAAGGCAGCAGAGTGGTCAAGATCCGTAGAGTCGTGGTCTTCCCCGCCCCGTTTGGACCTAAGAAGCCAAAAACCTCTCCTCTTGGAACCTCTAAGTCAACGCCGCACAAAGCGTGGACATCGCCTTTCTGTCCGGAAAAGGTCTTATGGATATTGGATAGAACAACTGCAGATTCTGGTTTCATAATGGCTGATATGATACCGGTCGGCTCCATTTTTGGTTAACTTAATTCTCAACTTCAGAACACACCATAAAACTCTCTCTTGAAAAAAAAGAATCCAAAGAGTAAAAAAATCCCGCTTAAAATTTTAACACGAGGAGAAAAAACATGGCGTCTCTACTGACAGCTGTAAAAGACACGGTTGCTTCTTATCTCTGGGGAAGTTCTCCTGCAGTCCAAGTCCAGCCAAAAACTGCGGACGAGATCTTCAAAGAAAATATTTTAAGCATTTCCTCCATGTGCCATGACGATTCTTCTTATGAAAAGAGCTGCATCGACAGCTGCGTTCAAGCAGTTGCTGAAGACTTTAAAGGGATTGAATTTCCTTTATCAGAAGCTAATTGCACCCTGATCGAAAAACATCCGATGCATTTTAATCGGTGCGTGGATGAAACACCTTACATGGATCCATCAGATGCCGAAAAAATAAAATCCCAATTTAAATTGGCGTATTCCCTATTTGTAGAAAAACAATGGACCGCAGCGGCAGCAAAATCCTTCTATCCCATCCTTGCAATGAGC
>JAFEGU010000019.1 GCA_018239725.1 Verrucomicrobiota bacterium
AAGTACTCTTCATCGCTTAAGGCGGAACGCTCGATCTGGACTTTTCTGCTGCAGAGGAGCTTTTTTTTAATCAAGGTGTCGATCGGGCTGCGCGAAACATCGGCTTTTTCAAGCAGTTCAGAGAGTAAGATCCCTTTAGGCGCTTTTAGGACGATATCGAGGATCGAAGCGTGGGAGGGGTTCTTTTGCCGCAGCGCTTCGCACTGGGCTGCAAGGAGATTTTGCGAAAGGGGAGATTCGATCAGCAGCTGCTCTTTATGTTTGATCTTTCCTCGGATGCTCGGTGGCAAGATCGATTTGAGGACTTTGCGAAAGGGCGCGCAGTAATACCGGGACATCCAACGTGCCAGTTGAAAGAGCTCGGCAGAAATGAGCGGCTCATCGGAGAGGGTCTCAATGATGGCCTGGACTTTGGAAAAGGGGCTGCTCTCCTTTAAGGAGAAGACAGTCCCTGCCTTGTGCGCACCGCGCAACGGCACCTTGACGCGCGATCCGATTTGGACAGAGCCTTGCAGGTTGTCTGGAATCTGATAATCAAGAGGCCGGTCGATGGCAGAGTCGAGGATCACCTCGGCAAATGTTTGGCCGCGCTCCTTCAGGTTTTGTGAATTTGGACTGGCTGTGAATTTGCCTGATTGATCCTCATCTTCACCCTTCCCGCTAGGGGAAGTGCTTCGTCTGTCGGAGTGCAAAGCATCAATTTGGCTGTGTTTCGCAGAGTCTAAGTTCACAACACCTTCCTGCTCGCGGTCTATTCTTTGAGCATCAGGCATAAGCTCTTCCACAAACTGACCTTCTTATTGGGAGATTCCGTATATGCAGAAGGGGGTTCAAGAACGATCAAAGGGACATCAGCTAAAAATGCCGATTGCTGGGCCGGCAAAGCCTTATAGTGTTTTAGCAATTCGGGATACTGTTCCATGCCAGATGAGGCAATGATCAAGCGAAAGGTATTTGTTTGAAAAAATGGGCCCCATCGCTTTTCCTGCTCGAGCCGATCGCCTGACATGAGTTTAACATTCCTTAAGTCTTTTTGGATCGCTTTCGCAAGGTTTTTCATCAGTTCGATCGTATCTGGATGGTTGTTCAATGCGATCAAGACCACATCGATGCCAGAGAGCTTTTCTTTCCAAGCAGAAGAGATTTGTTTAGCTGTATGATCGTCGGGAACCTGATCTAAGATGTGCAAAGCTGGCGCAATTTTTCGCAGCGTCTTTGCGATCTCTTCAGATGGCTTTATAGCTGGAACTGAAGGCATTTTTAAGGCAGGCTGAGGAGAAATTGCAGATAGCTTGGGGGCAGCTGGCATTTCTTTAGACGGAGGTGGAAGACTTGCTTTGGGCTCCAATTGGGGCTTTGCAAAGCCCTCTTTAATCTGGCTTTTTACAGGAAGCGCTTTTGATGCTAGTGCTGGCGGTAGCTCGCGACGGGCAGCTTGTTGGCGTGAGCAGGATTGAAAAAACTGGACCTCTTCAGCAGAGGCGAATATCCAATTTTGTTGAGGCTGCGCGCGCGCATAGTCAAGCGCATCATGGACTAGCTGTCGAAAGGGATCGTTCATAACCTAAATGCTCAATTTGGTCGGCTCAATTCAGAAAACCGCATTTTTAATTCGGGGATCAGCGAAGAAAAGCCTCGATCGTGAAAATGATCGCATAGTTTCTTTTCTAACTGTCCCAACCCTTTTTTGTGAAGATGGGAAAGATATGTTCTTAGATATCCTTTTCCCATCAGAGCATTGACTGGATCCTGGTTTTTCAACAAGAAGAAGATGAGGTTTTCATTACTTTTAAAATGAGAGACCAGCGGTTCTGCAAGCTGATAGAGTTGATGCAGCCTTCGTTTGATCTGGAGCTTTTGACGGGCGTTCAAGGTTTCCTTACCTGAAAAGGTAAGGACTAGATCAGCTAGGGTCAAATGGATCTGTTCGACCTGCTCCTGAAAATTTTCAAAAGCGATGAAAAAAAGTTGGGCATGTTCGCGAGCTTTGTTCACGTGCCCTGATTCGTGCGCCCAATCGTAGGGAAAGTGGCGCTTTTCGGAAGAAATGACCAGGTTGATGGGAGCCTCATGCAAAATTGCCTGATGGGCGGCCAGCAGTTCCTTGAGAAAAAACTGAAGCAATAATGTGCGGTGCTGTTCTTGCCTGACCGAGTGCGGCGAAAAAGGGGAGAACAAACAGGCTTGAACTTGAGGCATCGTACTCCTTCAATTTGTCCTAACAAGAGATGGGGCACCCGCGTCAGTATGACAAATTTGGTTTTGAACTGCAAGTATTTCATTTAAAAAAAGCATGCAAAAATCGACTATAAAAACCGATTTTTCAGGTTGTTTGTATATAAATACCTTCTAAGACTCAACAGAGGAAGAGGTCTCTTGCGCCACCCATGCTAAGTAAGGGGGATTTCCTCGAACGATCTCAACTTGCAAGATCTCCGGCACTTCATAACTGCAATGGGCCTTGATGTATTCTTGAACAGCTTCAAAGTGTTCCGATGCAGTCTTAAGAACGAGCTTTGTCTCCTGTCCCTCTTCAATTTTCCCCTCCCAGCGGTAGATCGATTCCACTTCTGGATAGATCGTTGCGCAGGCGATCAGATGTTTGCTGAGAAGTCCATGAATAATCTTTTTTGCTTCCTCTTTGTCGCGGCATGTCCAAAAAATATAGATCATCGGTTCTCCTTGGCGGTCGCAGTATATCTTGAATAGCTTGGTAATTATTTTTTCTACTAGGTCAAATATACTTTTATAAAAGGAGGTGTTCTTAAAATCAAAGTAAGAAAAAAATTTTGCAGTTGAATGGGAATTGAGGTGGTGGGACAATGGACAGTTGCTCTTCATTTGATTGTGTTTTCTAACTCAAAGGAGTCTTTATGAAGAAATGGGTATTTTCACTATTGGTATCGACATGTACAGCAGGATCATTGCTTGCTGCGCCGCAAGCTATTGTATTCGACTTTGGCGGAGTCTTGACAGGCAGTCCCGACAGGGAAGCAGTCGTCCAGTTCATCAGACAAAGCCATCAGCTAACTGAAGCGGATTTTGAAAAGATCAACCAAGAAAAACGGTTGGCTGTCAAAGCCGGCAAGACAGATGAAGAGTTTTGGATTGCCTACGCTAAAGAGCATGGGATCCGATTGCCGTCTAACTGGTCTGAAGACTTTCACTCTGTCATGAAGAGCGCCGTCGGCGCCAATCCAGAGATGTTTGCGCTGGTAGAACGTTTGAAAGGGGAAAAGGTCCCCGTTGCGCTCTTGTCAAATATTGATCCCCGTCTTTCGAAACTAATTAGGAGCTATGGTTATTATGAACCTTTTGAGCCTTGTCTGCTTTCCCATGAGATCGGAGTGGAAAAGCCCGATGTCAAAGCGTTTGAGATCCTTCTCAAAGAATTAGCGCTTCCCGCTCAAGATGTTGTCTTTATCGATGATAAGCTAGAAAACGTCGAAGCGGCAAAAACGCTTGGAATCGATGCGATCGTGTTCGAATCGACCGATCAGATCAAAAGCGAGCTGATTAAGAGAGGGGTTTTTAAACCGGCCTCTTAATGCCGCAATCATTTAAGTTGCACAGCAGCTTCGCAATTCCCTCTACCGGATCGATCCACAGTTTGAGCAATGGTTGTGAGAAGCAAAATTAATTGTGATCTCACAAGAAGGGCATTGCCAAACTTCGGTGGAGGGGAGAACAAAGAACACCCCTTTTCCATCCGAATAGATCGTATCCGGGTATATACTCTCTTTGCCAAGGTTGACAGTGATTGTATTTTTCGAGATCAAGACTTGCGATGCATCGACATAAATCTTTGCAAAGGTTTGCCCGTCAACGGTGAAAATGCAATCCGCTGTAACAGATTGATGAGCTGAAACAAACGAAAATAGGAGAATGGAAGATAAACTAGTTAAAAGAATTTTTTTCATAAAAAACCTCGCTAAATTGAAATATATCTTCATATCAAATTCTTTTTTTTGCAAGATCCGAAATTAGGAGAGGGGCAGTTTTGCTGCTGCTTCGGTATACCTGATGAATTCTTTCGCGGGGAAGATATGCGGAGATCTTTGCATTTGCTGACTGCTTTGCTATCAGTGCAGGTTTGTCTTTATGGTGACCAGGAAGTTCAAGGACCTTATCTTTACTGCCAAAAGAAGTGGGGAGAACTGAAGTGGGAGGGCCTCAAGATCCAGGTGCTCAAGCTGCGGGCAGAGCAATTTCCTCCGGGAAAGACCTACACGCTGTTCATCCGTAACTGCGATGGCTCGGAAACGCCAGTCTTTAATTATACTGCGAACAAAAAAGGGCATCTGATCATCGATCTCGACAGCGAGCTGAAACAAGGAGCTCCATTTGCAGTTACTCCTCTCAGAAAAGGGGAGAAAGTCTCCTACTGTATGTATTCACCCGACCGATCTGAAAAGTTCATTACTTCGATCATCCCGTTTCCTATTGAAGCTTCGAAAGAGTTTGCGACGGTTTCTCTTGAACTGTTCGATCCGAAAGGGGAAGAGTTTGCCTGTTTAGGAAAAGGCTTTACACCTGGAGAAAGGGTGCAGGTTATATGCACGTCAGGAGATCAGATCTATCAAGAGGCCGTTAACATAGATCAGAAAGGAAACTTCAACTACTTGTTGAGGCCTTCCATTAAAGGACAAGACACAGGGACTGCAAAGGTCACTGTCAAGCGCCAAAATGAGCAGATCTCTGTTTCTTTTGCCTGGGGGCGTCAGGCTCAAGAGTTTGTCGGGGCCATCTGCCTTCAGATCCACTAATCGGTTTATAAACCTTGAGTTTTAAAGAGGGAGCTATTTTAGATATGCTCCCTTATCTGCTATTCTAATCGCAAAAACGTACTTATTTAGAAATTGTAGTGCTGTTGATTGTATCGGTGGAAAGCTGCAGGAAACTGTTGAATAGGCTGATTGTGTGGGCGATGATGAGGCTGATTTACCTGGCGCACCCGAGGTTGTTCCTGTCTGCAAGGTTGGGGAGTCTCAAGATGATGATAGATATAGATTTTTGCATTTGCATAATTTTCGGGCGACACATTCGTATTAGGGCTGATGACATGCTGATGTTGGTCTCGAATATCGACTCTGCATCTTGGAAATTGTCTTTGAATCAGTCCTTGGATGTGCTTGTATTGCATTGCAGGGTTCCATTGCAATGAGTATTGAACATCATGGTGGAAAAGAACTTTGCCATCTTGGAATTGAGTGAAATCAAGACTTTTTTCAAGCGAAGCTGTGGAAACATTAGTCAACAGAGCATTATCCCCTTTATAAAGGGCTGCTTTATTCGCAATCATGCACGTTTTAAGGTAGGCTTGATAATAATTAGAGTTGCCTGGTTTGTTAGCTCCTTCTTGCCAATTGAACTGATTTAAATAGGCAGAGATATCTTTTAGGTGGACATCCATATTTCCAAGCGCGCCCCATCCAAACATTCTTAAAAACATGACCCAGCAAGAGACGTTGTCTTTTGATAGAACGACAAGCTTAGGGCCTCCTTCTGCGCTTTTGTCGAGGGCGATGAGTTGATAATTGAGGTTCACATTGGCTAACGAGGAGATCTCTTGTTCGCTAATGTGATCAGGATTGGTAATTGATAATGACATAAATCCTCCAGGAATTTTATTGGCAGTATTGTGAATTGTTTTCATGTTTTGTTTCAATATTAATCAATTATTTTTGTGTGATATTTTATTATAAATGAATTTTTTTCGTTTTTTTATTTAATTTCCGTTAATTTTGATTCTTTCGTTTCGGTTGGTGTGAATAATTTTTTTATTTTGTTTAATTCTGTTTTGTATTATGATTTATTTGGTTTAAATTATTTGAATTTTTATTATGTTATGTAAATGTCTTTCTTTTTTCGTGGCGGTTATCATGAGTTATGTTTCACCGATTTTTGCTGAGCCTACCCGCTTTCTGCTTGTTCGACATGGAGAAACCGATTGGAACAAAGAAATGCGGTATCAGGGTCATAGGGACATTGAATTGAACGAAACAGGACTTTCCCAAGCTGAATCTTTAGCAAACGAGCTGAGCTTAGCTCATCCCGATGTTGCAGCGATCTATTCGAGTGATTTGAGCCGCGCCTATGTCACAGCGCAGCAATCAGCCGTGAAATATGATCTGCCTATTTTGAAAACGGAGGCCCTGCGAGAAATTAGTTGGGGCGACCTTGAAGGTGTCCAATGGCATGAAGAGATCGCTCTTGTCTATGAAGAGAATAAGAAGAAGTTGCTGCATAGCATTCCCGATCGGAAGAAGCGTTGGGACCAGGTCCTTATGAATGGTTCTGAAAGTTATAATGCATTGCTGGCTAGGGTGATGGTCCAGATAAAGAAGATTGCTGAAGCCCATCCTGGTGAAAAAGTCCTCATATTCACCCATGGAAGGGTCATCAGAACGCTTGTTGAAGAAAGCTTAGACAATGAAGACCCGATAAAGATCGACAACTGCGCGGTCGTCCATATGGTCTATGATCCAGATCGGAAAGGAGCCGAGTTTAGTTTTGAGAAGGTCGAAGAGTTTTCTCCTTCTGGATCATCCTAATTTTCTGTTGTAAACAACGCTTTAACGTACGTTTCCGCATCAAACGGCTCAAGGTCATCTGCCTTTTCTCCTGTTCCAATCCATTGGATAGGAATCCCAAATCGCTTATAGATCGAAAGGACAATTCCTCCCTTCGCCGACCCATCCAGCTTTGCAAGCACGAGCCCTGTTAATGGAGTAAATTGGTGGAAGGCTTGGGCCTGGTCGATCGCGTTTTGACCCGTTGTTGCATCAAGGACCAGAAGCGTCTCATGGGGCGCATCAGGGATCACCTTGCTGCAAACGCGCCTCACTTTTTCCAACTCTTGCATCAAGTCGGTCTTATTTTGGAGGCGTCCTGCCGTGTCGATCAGAACGACGTCGATCCCGCGCGCCTTGGCTGCTGTCAACGCATCGAAGGCGACAGCGGAAGGATCGCTTCCCGGCTTGGACTTGACTATGTCGACATCGAGCCTTTCAGCCCAAAGCGTCAGTTGGTCGATCGCAGCCGCGCGGAACGTGTCGCCTGCTGCCAGGATGACCTTTTTCCCTTCGCTGGAAAAGTGATTGGCGAGTTTGGCAATCGATGTGGTCTTGCCGCTTCCATTCACGCCGACGATTAAGATCACAAGAGGAGTCCCAGCTTCTGGAGTCCGCGGATTGGACTTCGCAGGCTCATTTAAGATGCTTAAGGCATGCTCTTGCAAAATTTTGAGGATGTAAGAAATGTCGTTGGTCGGCTTCGTACGCAGGGCTGAGCGGAGGTGGTCGACGAACTCGGTCGCGCATTGCGATCCCAGATCCGATTCAAAGAGAATTTGTTCCAACTCTTCAAAGGTCTCATCGTTCCAAGGCTTTCCAAACAGCGCGTGGATCCTCTGAGAAAGAAGGGAACGGGTTTTTGACAGGGCGCTTTTGACTTTCTGGAAGCTCGACTTAAGAAATTTAAACATTGTAAAGGTATTTTAAGTTGATGGAAAAAAGAGTCTATCAGATAAGGGAATTTGGACACCATGATCAAAGGCAGGCTCAGATGGACACGCATGAGTATCAGGCTAAAGAAGTTTTAAAACGCTATGGGATTCCGATACCTGAATTTGCAGTTGCAACGAAGGTCGGTGAGGTGGAAAAGGCTATCCGCAATTTGCACCTGAAGGAAGGGGTCGTCAAAATCCAGGTCCATGCAGGGGGGAGGGGAAAAGCCGGCGGTGTGAAGTTTGGCAAGAACCCGGAAGAGATCATCAGGGCGGCAGAGCAATTGATCGGGATGAAGATGGTCAATAACCAAACGGGTCCCGAAGGGATTATTGCTCATGAGGTGCTGATCACCAAGCCGATCGATATCAAAAAAGAATATTATTTGGGCGCAGTGATCGATCGGGAAAGGGCTGTCCCCATTTTGATCGCTTCTCCAGAAGGGGGGATGGAGATCGAAGAGGTAGCAGAAAAGCATCCCGACAAGATTCTAAAATTGCCCATCGAACTGGATGGAACGCTGCGCGGCTACCGGCAGGTCCGCCTCTGCAGCTTCATGGGGTGGCATGGGGAAATGGCCAAAGAAGGGGCCAGAATTGCGCGAGGCCTTGCTAAAGCGTTCATTGAAACGGATGCTTCTTTGCTGGAGATCAATCCTTTTGTTGAGTCGACCGATGGGAAGCTGTGGGCTTTGGATGCAAAGTTATCGGTGGATGACAATGCCCTTTATCGACAGCCCGATATCTCCGCCTATTACGATCCGACCCAAGTTTCTGCAAATGAAGTGGCCGCCAAAGAGTTTGAGCTTGCCTACATCGCATTGGACGGCAATATCGGCTGCATGGTCAATGGCGCCGGACTTGCCATGGCGACAATGGACATCATTCAGTACTATGGCGGAAAACCGGCCAACTTTTTAGATGTCGGCGGCGGCGCTTCGAAAGAAAAGGTCGCTGAGGCGTTCAAGATTATTTTAAGCGATCCTAAAGTGAAGGCGATCCTCGTCAATATTTTCGGCGGGATCATGAACTGCGCTACCCTTGCGGAAGGGATCATTGCTGCCGCGTCGGAGATGGAGATCAAAGTCCCCCTTGTCGTCAGGATGGAGGGGACCAATGTGGAAGAGGGAAAGAAAATGCTGCAAAAGTCCAACCTTTCCATCGTTACTGCAGACGGCCTTGCAGAAGCTGCTGAAAAAGTGTGTGCGACTCTGAAATCTACGTCGAAAAAATAGCGAGGAATTCCATGGCGATCTTAATCAATAAGAACACGAAAGTGATTACTCAGGGGATCTCGGGAAAAGCAGGCAAGTTCCATACGGAGCAATGCATGCTCTACGGTTCCAATTTTGTCGGCGGTGTGACACCGGGAAAAGGGGGGCAGGAGATTTTAGGAATTCCTGTATTTGATACGGTCTACGACGCCAAAAAGGCAACAGGCTGCGATGCTTCCGTGATCTTCGTGCCGGCTCCTTATGCAGCCGATGCGATCTTGGAAGCGGAAGATGCTGGCATTCCTCTGATCGTTTGCATCACTGAGGGGATCCCTGTCCGCGATATGCTTGAAGTGAGCCGTGTGATGAGAAATAGCAAAAAGAGCCGGTTGGTCGGGCCGAACTGCCCTGGATTGATCACACCGGGCGAATGTAAAATCGGGATCATGCCGGGCTACATCCATAAACGGGGCAGCATCGGGATCGTCTCTAGATCTGGCACCCTGACGTATGAAGCAGTCTGGCAAACGTCGTTGCTAGGCCTTGGCCAGTCCTCGTGCGTCGGCATTGGCGGGGACCCATTGAACGGTACCAATTTTATCGATGTCCTCAAGCTGTTTCAAAATGATTTGGAGACGGACGGGATCCTCCTGATCGGCGAGATCGGAGGGACTGCTGAGGAGGAGGCTGCCGAATGGATCAAGGCCCACTGCACTAAGCCTGTAGCTGCCTTCATTGCCGGGGCAACGGCGCCTCCAGGCAGGCGGATGGGCCATGCCGGTGCGATCATTTCTGGCGGAAAAGGGACCGCAAAGGATAAAATGGCGGCCTTGAAAGCAGCAGGAGTTGCTATCATCGAGTCTCCGGCTGAGATGGGGACGACCATGCAAAAAGTGATGAAACAACAAAAGTAAGACCGACCGGTTTTCTTTTTACTGGATAAACTATGATCACCATTCCCGGTAAGATTCCGATTTCGATCTATCCGACATTTTGGCTCTTTGCGGCCCTTATCGGGTATATGAACAGCATGAGTTTAATTGGAACGGTGATTTGGATCGGGATCATTTTTGTCTCTGTCCTCTTCCATGAGTTTGGCCACGCCCTAACAGCTTGGGCCTTTGGACAAAAGCCTCGGATCGAGCTGGTAGCCCTTGGGGGCTTGACCTACCACGACGGACAAAAGCTCTCCTTTTTGCGCCAATTTTTCATCGTCCTGGACGGTCCTCTTTTTGGGCTGATCCTCTTTGCAATTGCATCCTTGCTGCTGCAGGTCCCTGCAATCGCTCAGGGACAGGCAGCTCCAGTCCTCTCTTTGGTCAGAGCAGTCAATTTGTTTTGGACCATCGTTAACCTTCTTCCCGTGATGCCTCTTGACGGAGGCCAGCTGATGCGCATCATTATGGAAGGGGTATTCGGCTTAAAGGGGTTCAAGTACGCCCTTGTCACCAGCATGGTCGTTGCTGTCCTGATCAGTTTGTTTTTCTTCCTTTACCAGGCGTTCATCATCGGCGCACTCTTTTTCCTCCTCGCCTTTCAGAGCTACGACACATTTAGAAGGACCCGCAACCTCTCAGAACCGGACCGGGACGAATCTTTGAAAGACCTTTTGGATGTTGCCGAAGATGCGTTGCAGCAAGGAAAGAAGAGGGAAGCGCAGGAGATGTTCCAAAAGATCCGTCAGACGGCAAGAAAAGGGATGATCTATAACTTGGCCACGCAATATCTTGCTTTTTTGGACTACGAGAGCGGCAATTCCAAAGCAGCCTACCAGCTTCTTCTATCGATCCGCAAAGAGCTGGCAAACGATGCCCTTTGCTTGCTGCATAAAGCGGCATTCGAACAGAAAGATTTCCCGCTTGTCGCAGAACTCGGCGGCAGCTGCTTCCAAACATGGCCGACTGCTGAGACCGCATTGAGAAATGCTTATGCTCATGCAGAGCTTTCCCAATCGATCCCTGCTATCGGATGGCTTGAGACAGCAATTGAAGAGGGGATTGAGAACATCGATGAGGTTTTTGCAGAAAAGAGCTTCGATCCTATCCGCAATGAGGAACCGTTTCAGCAGTTGATGCTTGCCCAAAAAAAGAACAAGGCCGAGTAACTCGACTTTGCACATTTTTTGATCTGGCCAGTTCGCGCTCAAGGGTGTTTCACCTGCTTTGCCAGGCGAATGGGGTTATGTAAGAGATCTACATTGTAAAGATTGGAGTGATCTCTTGGGCTTCGCGTTCGCTAAGCACATGGTTGCTTCCAGTTTCCCAGAAGCTTGTGTTGTCATTAATAAGGACCTTGTACTTGCATCCTTCGACGAATGGAATTTCAATTTCCCAGATTCCAGATGAAACTTTTTTAAGAGGAATTCCTTTATCCCAGTTCAATCCTGCCTCGTTGCCGCGGATAGTCAAGAATTCGGTTTCGGGTAATTCAGCATGGACAGTGATTTTCACATATTGCCTGTCCAGCCATTCATGGATTTCGCTTTGAAGCTCTTCTACTGGCACAAGTTCAGAGGCTTTTACCGCCCCTCGGTCCATCGGGCATTCTTCCTTTTCTCGCAGAGCGGAGAGAATAATGTGCCTATCGTAGATGTGTCCGCAAGGTGTCTTAGTAGGAAATGCCATCACTTGTGCACCGACTGGACATTGATAGTTCTCAGGGATCTTGACGCTGGAGGGCAGCCGAGAAATAAGATCTAAGACCCGGGTATCTGCAGGAGCGAGCTTGTTATCGATGATATAGTTTTCCCATGGGTAAGCCGTGGAGATTTTTCTTGCATCAGAAAGAGAAAGAGGGACAATCATTTTGTATGTCCACTTCTTAACTATTTCCAGTTCTTCTTTATTTTTTCCCAAGTCCCATCCGAGCTCGCGCAGCATTAAATCGGACTTTTCTTTAAAAAGCTTTGTGTACAATTCGAGGTTGTATTTGCACGATGCATGAACGTACTGGATTCTTTCTCTTAGATCTTCCGAGATCAACTCTTTAGTTTTCCCATCAGGATACATCGCCTTAAAAGATCGGGGAATAGTCTCTTCGATGGTGATCAGAGCTTTTAGAAAATCAATATTGGCGCGAAGCTCTAGGAGCTTTTCAGAGGAAGGGGAGGGATCGGACATGCTTGCATAGCAACTTTGAAGGTGCAAGATCGTTTCTTGAGCAATGTCTCGTATGACTGCAAATTGATCTGTGTAATATTGACTCACTACGAAAACAGGAGAAAATCGTGAAAGCAATGAATCAGAACTGTCTTGGACCATTCTTTCAGACAATGCCTCAGACACAATGACTTGCTGCATCAGGGCAGAATCTTGAGGGTCTATAATAAGAATGCCTTGGCTCACAGCGGGAAGCGCTCCTACAACTTGAGTAGTCATTGTAATTTCCTCTTTTTTCTTGCTTAATTATACCACGATTTTCTTTTAATTTTAATCGTTCAAATTAATATTCTGTGTTTTTTTTGGTATAAAATAATTTTAATTTAACGGGTTTGTTTTGTAGTTAAAAATTAAAATTATTTTTATACAATTTTCATGCTCGCAATTTCGCAATGCAGCCGTCGCAAGGGGGAGGACAATCCTAACAAAGGGCGTTGCAAATTTGCTAAACATTTACAATTCCTTTATAATTCATTAATGTCAAGGGGTGGGAAATATACTGGTGGCGATTCAATAGCACACGCGATTTTGGCGTTTGGCATCCACGGGGACGGTCCTTGTGCCAAGGCCCTTTAAAGCCTCTTGCATCGAACGTATGCAGCTGCGCATACGTTCTGCTTCAGAGGCTTTAACCTCATGGCGCCAAATCCAAAATCAACGAGGACTTTGAGGTGTCAGCAGTATACCAAGGAGGCAGTTGCTAAGCCGCTTCTGACTACTCAGACCTCACGGCCTCGCAGAAAATTTTTTCGAAATGATCAGGGGAATAGAGTTTGGCGCTATCGCTGACGAGAAAGTCCTTGATCCGATCGAGGTAGCCATTGTACTCCTCTTTGGTCATCGCCCTTAAAAAGGCATAAAGCTCATCGTAGGAAGCGAAATCGCGGCGGTCGATAAAGCATTCTTTGGGGATCGTATCGGTCACATTGCTAGCACCCCAATAGACGGGGATCGATCCTGCTGCAAAGCAGTCGAAGATCTTCTCTGTGACGTACCCTTTGACATCCCTCATGTTTTCATAGCAGATCGAAAATCGATAATTTTTAATGGTCTGCAACTTATCAGGAGATGCGCCTCGATAGCTTTTGTAAAGCCCTTCAGGCCATTTCCTGCCGTAGAACTCGAATCCAGGTTCTTGAACCTTCTCAAAGTATTCAATCGCTTTTTTTCTCTCTGAGTAGAGCTCTAGAGGGTGGGAACTCTTAAGGTCCGAAGAGACCAAAGTGCACAGCTTCCTCTCTTCAAAACTCGGAAGATCGGTAAGCATCGGCTGCAATACTGGATAATAGAACTTAAAAAACTTTTGATTGTCGACCAGGTCATCGTCCCATGTGTAGACCTTGCTGAAATGACCGAGTATTTTTGTCTTATACATCCTCTTTAAGACAACTGGCGGCTCCCACATGAAGAGGATCATCTTATCTTTAGGCAGTTTAGAGAGGTCGCATTTTTTGCAGTATTTGGGTGTCAGATTATAAAAAATGAGTTTCTTTGTTGTTTTACCCTCAATCTGCGGATACAGGTGCCACCGTTCTGCTAGACGAGGAAGGAAACCATTTCTTTTTTGGAGCTGCTGGTAATAGTCCTTTGGCGATTTCACAATGGCGTGGGCTTCGACATTGTTTTTCTGCAAGATGCCGTTTAAATATTCTTCCGCAAGCCGAAAGTTGGGGATGACTTCAATTATACCGAAAGAACCTGAAGAATCAGTTTTTGACGTCGTTGGGGTTGGCTCAAAATTCGCATTTTCAATCGCGCCTTGGCCTAAGGCGATGGCCGCTTGCCCCAAATGCAAATTTTGGATCCCCTCCTTGCCAGATTCCCGATTCTTCAGATTCGTTCGGTATACCGGTTCATTGGCATTTACGGCAAAGGTTAGCAAGGATAAGGAGAAGAAAAGGGGATGAATCTTTTTTTTCATCAGTTCTCAGATGTATAAATGAAAAAAAAGAAGATAGAACAAATGCGGAATTATATTCTAGAGCCATCCGCGGTGCAGCGGGAATGGCTCCAGAGGCGTTTTCTCAAGGTCAGACTATTAATCCAGCCATGGAGGCAAAGGACTGCTAAAGAAGTTTGGTGATTCAGAGCGTTCTTCACTGCTGCTAAAAGAGCTTGATGACAAGCCGCTCATGCTGCTGGTGCCAGAGCTGCTAAGACTGGTAGGTGAAATGGAACGTTCCTCACAGCTCGAACTGCTTGAAGAACACATCGACATGGGACTTTCGCTCCGTTCTTCCTCGGTCACAACTGAAAATGATTTTACTCTTTGCAAGAATCTAATATAGTCAGCAGCCTGTTTAGGCGTCCATCTTTTCGCGGGATCAATCTGCAGCAGTTTCCAAATGACGAATTCAAGGCCATCTTTGTTAAGAGGCTCGCTCATCCAGTTCTCTTGAGATAAAGGATTGAAATACCAGTCGGAGTAATTTAAATGCTGGATTGTAGCTGCTGGTTCATTTAAATGCCGTACTACATTGGGATTGCTTAAGACATATTTTCGATCTAAATAGAAGGAGAAAATCTCAAATAAAGACAACCCCATCGCCCAGCTGTCATGGGCTCTGGTTGCGTAGTTGGCCTCCAATTGATCTCTAGTGAATGGGCTAGCGTTATAGCAATGGGTATACACCGATTCAGGAGACAGATGCCTGGCTGAACCCAAACTTACTTTTTGTTTCGATCCGATTTCTGCAGCAAGCCCCCAATCGCTCAAGAACAAGAGACTCCTTTGGTCTGCAGCATTGGAGTACAGAAAGTTCGATGGTTTGACATCCATATGGGCTAGCCCTTGTTGATGGACAGTGCTCAGTTCATCGAGCATCTGTAAGGCAATGTCGAACCTTTTCTCTTCTGTGCTCAAGTCGATCTCTTTTTTAGAGATCCCTTTTTCTAAACTTCCATCCATTGCTACCGCTAGCCATGCTGTTTTTCCCCCTCTATCAACAAAACTATTGCGGATAGTGCCATCATTAAGGCGGATAGAGAGTTGATATTCTTGCTCATTTTGACCGGGAGCGCTTTGAAAAACCTTCCTTGTAGAGAGGAATGCGGCAACCGATCCCGTTTTCAGGTTGAGGGCCGCATAGACTTTTTTAAAGTTTCCTTTTCCGAGCAGTAAATCTCCCTGAGTCTTTTTATTGAAAAGGACATAAATATCACCCGAACCTGTTACAAGCAATGAGCGGGAAAGGCCATAGTCAGAGGCTTTGATGAATTGCGCCTCGTTTGTTTCTGTTGCTCTTGCCACGGCGTCTTTGATGGCTTGCTTAGCTCTTTCATCTGTCAAATTTGCCAATGAGAGGAGTGCATTGCGAGATTGGGGAATTAATCCCTCAGCTTCTGTTGGGATCGGGCTGTTAAATCGAAATTGCAGAGTTGGTGTTGCTGGAGTTTCAGGCGGCAGTATAGGAAATGGCTCTCTTTGCGGATCAAACTGATCTGCAACACGCAATGCTGTTTCCAGTGGAGCTGGCAACGTTCTGTCATCTTCTGCACCCTGTCTTTCGATAGGCGGCGTTCCAAGGTCCTCTTCGAGATAACCCTCGGAATCGGGAAGATAGCCAAGGATTGCTTGTCCCTCTTCTATATCACTAAATGTTTCAACCCGTCCTTCAAGGGTGGGGCTCCCTTCCCCAAGAGGGGATAGGCGGTTAAGGACTTCCAGTTGGCTGATCCCGCCTTCAGGATACCCGGCAGGATCAGAGGGGTAGCCAAGCGAACGGGGATGCGGATCGTAAGCTAGTGGGCTGAAAATGGTTTCATCTTGTCTATTTAATGTTGTCATAATTAATTGTCTTTTTAATTTAATAATATTATGTAAACAATTATATCAAAAAAATTGTTTAAAGTAAATAAAATATATAATATTAATTAAGATGTCTTTTTTGTTGTTGATTATTAATGGGTTGCATTGTTTGTGGAAAGCGAGATCTAGCTTCGGAAGGAGCTTCTTTCATTGTTAAATTATATATTTTATTAAATGGTTGGCAGGTGTATACACTGAGGGCAGTCCTTGTTTTGATTTGCAAATCAATGTGTACAACATATCGGAGGTTCCGCATGTCTTCGAAGCTATTGGGTTCTCTTGCCTTACTGACTCTTGTAACTGGTATCAAATTAGAAGCAGTCGAACCTGTCGATTCTATCGATGAGCATATGGAAGAAAATAGCGATGCCGAGATCGCATATCTCGAGGCAGAGGATTGGGAGATGGACTCTGCAGAAGAATATGTCGAATCGGAGAAGGCTGCAGCAGCGACTCCTTCTGAAAAAAGACCTCCGTTGGCTGAGGTTGCGCGCCGCGAACATGGCTATGCCGGCGTTACCATCGATCCCAAGAAAAGAGCGGTTCGGCCTCAACAGCAGACAGATGAACAGAGCAATAAAAACCAGGAACCGCGCAAAAAGCTCAAAGCCCACTTTGCCGGCAGCAAACGCCCTCCTCAAAATGCCCCTGATTATGTCCCTGCTCCTAAAACAAAGAAATCAACTCGGATCAAGAACCAATGGGTGTCGAGCAAAACCCATCCCAAAATACCCCAAGAAGAGGAGTCGGATACCCGCGATAAGACAGTCTCTTCTTCTCAGAAAAAGACCACCTTTGGCGAAGGCAATGCCCTGGCCTCTTCTCGCCGCACGTCACCATATCTTTCCCCTGACCGATTGATTGCGCAATCGGGACCTGACAATCAAATGCCGATGAAGAAAGAAAACTCGCAGCAGGGCAAAGAGAAACAGCCCGATGAGGGGATTGAATATCCCCATGCCGGATTTATTGCTCCTGAGGGCCATGTTTACATTACCGGAGAATGGCTCTATTGGAGAACGCGCGAGGGAGGGCTTGAATATGCTGTCGAGCGTTCATCGGCTGCCCCTGGTGTATTTACAGATGCTGTTCCTAAGAAGCTTAGCTTTGACTGGCAATCGGGTTTCCGTGTGGGGGTTGGAGCGCATCTTCCTTATGATGGCTGGGACCTGTATGTGAATTATACCGACTTTAGACCGGAAGATTCGGGCCATGCGAGCGGCTCTGTCTTTCCTCTTTTAGTGTACCAGGGGCAGTTTCCGATTAACGATGTAACGGAGGCCCACGGACATTGGAATATCGATTTTCAGACGCTGGATGTAGAGGTCGGACGCAGGTATTATATCGGAAAATCGCTGATCTTGCGTCCCAATATTGGAATCCGAGGCGCTTGGATCGATCAGCATGCCCGTTTCGAATATCAAGGAGGGGAAGTTCCTGCTGGATTGGAGTATACGGTGCATGACAAAAATGATTTCAAAGGGGCCGGTCTCAGGGCTGGGATCAACTCGAACTGGTATTTTGGCGCAGGCTTGAGCTTCAATGGGGATCTTTTTGCTTCTTTGGTAGCAGGGCATTTTGATCTTTCCCAAGATCAAAAGCAGCGCGGAGTCGAAGTGATCGACTTGGATTCCGACTTTAACCAGCTCTCGCCAAATATCCAGATGTTTTTAGGCTTAAGCTGGGACCGCAACTTTTATCACAATCGATGCCACTTTGGACTGGCATTAGGTTTTGAAAGCCAGTACTGGTGGCGGCAAAACCAGATGGAGCGGTTCACCGACTCTTCACAGCCGATCTACGTGCGTCCCGATGAAGATCTTTCCTTCTACGGGATCAATTTAAGGGCGCGCATCGATTTCTAAAAGAGAGGCTTTATACCGATTCGTGCCCAAGGGCACTTCACCTGCTTTGCACTGCGAAGCAGGTGAAGTGCTTTTATGGAACGAACCGGGATAGCCAAAAACCAATTTTTCAAGTTGTTTCGCTATACAGTTTCTATCGCGAAACGGCAGGTTCTTTGTTCTGTTTTTTTGAGATCTCGAGCGGAGGAGTTGTCGATTCGAGGTACTGGACGCCGATCGTGATATGCAGGTCGTGTCCTTCATATTGCGCAGGCAGCCCTGCATCTGTCCTGATCTTTACCAGCTCGGGTGAATCGACCGTTAAAAAGTAGACTTTCGTTGCTTTTGGAATATTTTTAGGAACAGCCCAGGCAAACTGCCCCAGTGAAAATGGGTAGCGCGATCCAAGCGCTGGAAGGGTTGGAGGCGCTGTCCAGTCGATCTCTCCCGGCATAATGATCGAAATGTGGGCGCCGATCAAGCCGGGACCGAAGTAAGGCGGAGGGGAGAGGACATTTGGAAGCAGAGGGAGCAGCTCATACACATACCGATCGGTCACTTTTAAATAGAGGAGCCCATCGTTTGTTTTTTGAAGCACGCCATGACGCGGAAGCTGGCTTTGCGCGTATGTATAAGCTTGAGGCTCGTCGACGGTAGTCGCCCCATCCGCTGCCCATCCGGCAAGCGATAAAGAGAGGCTAAGAAATCCTAGTTTGGGCAACAGGGTTTTCATCTCTAGATCCTAATGGTTAACAGTTCATTCCACGACGTCGTAAAGCGCGCGGAGACTGATCCCCGCTGCATCCGCCATTTCTGCAGAGTTCCTTCCGACGCGAAGCGCAAAGCACTTTTTCCATAACGTTCCTTAACATCATCAAAAACTTGCATTGCTTGCAATTGTTTTTGTGGATTTGAGGTGCGTAATTGAAAAAGATCGGGCTGAAAGGTGTGCTCAGGCACAAGGCCGCCTAAGATGATCCCTGTCTTTTTGTAGGGAAGGCCGTCGCGATAAATCCTTTTTAGGGCATTTTTGGCAAGCGTGCAGACACCAGGTGTATAATGGGTCGGTTCTGGTAAAACAAGGGTGCAGCTATTGCTGTAGGCTTTTTCAATAAATGGGGAAGTCATTAAAAAAACAGTCAGGAAAGAGGGGAGGAGCTGTTCTTTGCGCAGAGTCTCCAGCGCATCGTCTGCATAAGAGCACAACGCTTCGTTTAATTCGGCAAGGGCTGTCACCTTGTAACTGAATAATCGGGAGCGGGTGATCGATTTTCTTTCAACCGGCGCCTCGTGCATCTCTAAACAGGGGATGCCGCGCAGCTCGCAGGCCGTACGCAACAGGACAACGGAAAAACGTTGTTTGATCCAGTGGTCGGGAAGGTCTTTAAAGTCTTTGGCATTGCGGACCCCTTCCGCGTGCAGCGCTTGCCCGAGGCGGGAGCCGATGCCCCAGATCTCTTCAGGAGCGAGTTTTTCGAGGATAGGATCGACCTTGACCCCGTTGCAAAATCCGAAGATCCCATCATTCTTTTTAGCGATGTCATTGGCAACTTTTGCCAATGTCTTTGTCGGTCCGATCCCGATCGAGACGGGGATCCCTGTCCATTGGAAGACCCGCTGCCTGATCTCTTTTGCAACGGTGATCGGATCTTGGGAAGCAATCTGTAAGAATGCCTCGTCGATCGAGTACTCTTCCATCTCTTCGGAAAATTGGCAGAGGACGCGCATGACCCGCTGCGACATATCGCCATACAATGTGTAATTAGAAGAGAAGACGTATACCTTTTTCCGTTTGAAGAGATCGGCATATTGGTAGGCCGGCGCTCCCATGGGGATCTTTAATGCTTTCGCTTCCTTGGAGCGCGCAACGACGCAACCATCGTTATTGGAAAGGACGACAACGGGTCTTCCCTGCAGCTTCGGGTTGAAAACCTGCTCGCATGAGACATAAAACTGATTGCAGTCGACCAGGAAATATACACATCGTGAAAATGAATTGAGATGTGTATAACTAGCGTGCTTTGTGGATGACATAAGTGACGACGCCCCAGACTTGAAAATCGCTCTCTTCCCTAATTTCCATCATAGGGTAAGCGGGATTTTCTGGGGCAAGGAGAATCTTTTCCCCTTTTTTCACAAGGC
>JAFEGU010000001.1 GCA_018239725.1 Verrucomicrobiota bacterium
CCAGACACCGTGAGTTTACAGGACGATATAATGCTGATGAATTCTTAACCTCTCCAGAAAGTTGTCTTGTTGCGCCAAATGAACACGATGACTATCGGTAGCAGAGCTGAAAAGGCTCACCGGTAATCTTCATCTTCAAGATCATTTGGGGCAATCGAGCCTTTCGTTTCATAATAGCTTTGGGCATTATAACGTCCCGAAAATGATTCTCCATGCTTTTTCATGATTGCTTTGGGAACGAGGATCAATGTGATTTGTTCTAAGTCAACCCCCTTTTCCTCCTTCAGAACTCTAAGGGTATCGAACATGTGCTTTTTTTGGGGTTTATAATGACCGCTTTTATCCGTAATGGCAATTAGCTTCCCATTTGGGTCCGTCATGATTTCGCCAGCTCCGATGACAGGTTTTCCTCCGAAAAAGCTTGTATGGTGAAATTTGCAGTATTCATGGCTTCCAGCATAGAGTTCATGGTTAGGGCCGATCACAAAGATTGCCCGGCCATCTCCTGCTTCCGTGGAAAAATGTTCCGTATTAAGAGGCTTTCCTTGATAGGATAAGAAGGTATCATTGCCTTCTTTGCGGAATGTAACTAGGTGCTCCGCTCTTTGCATTGGCGTTAGGTATCGGACTTGGAATTCGCTGATGTCACGAGTGCCTTCATGAGACTCTAACTCTTCTATTGCATCATCTGTTTTAATCCAGGTATCGAAGTCTAAATCGGGTGTTTCTTGGTTTGCCAGCTTAAAACGGGTCTGCAATGCATTATAGACGGGTTTTGAGATATGCAGGGAATTGAGAGTTTCGCACCAATAGCTTCTGTCTTGGATGCAGCAGGAAAAACCTTCTTTTTTCATCCTTGTTGAATCCTTGCCTAAAAGGGATACTTTGCTTAGCGCCCTTTGCATTTTTTGATGAAAGGCCTCTCCCTTTTCATGAAATTGACGGATTTCATCTCCAAACTTGAATTCAGAGAGAGGCCCGCTTGCATGATTATTTTCTGCCATCATTGAGAAGAAAGTATGAGCAGCGTCAAAGACTTTGGAAGTAAAGGTTTCGGGAAGCTTGGTAAATATCCAACGCGTCTTTCCAGTAGGAGAGTGTTCGATCTCCAACTTAACATGATGGTAATTACCAGCTCTCATTTCTGCTAAAGCTTCTTTAGATGCATTATATAAATTAACCATGACAACACTTTTTGTGGTAGTTATAATTAAATTATATCATGTTATTATTTGGTTTTTATTAAGGTTGCGGTTTTATTTGAAGTGTTTGTTGTGATATTAAGCAGTTGTACTCTTGGTGTGAATGAATTGCATCATAATATATTGATTTTTAGTGCTTTAAGATTGAAAGTGGTTGGATGAGATGAATGGACGTTCCTGGAAGGACCCTCGGTGAAGCTGTCTTGTTAAATTCCTATGTTTTTTCTGGTATATCGAATCAAGCTGAAGAATCGGTTTCTGACTTCGTCGAGGTTGCCTCAAAATTCGCATTTTCACTCGCGCCTTGTCTTGGACATTGGTCGCTTGTTCCAAATGCAAATTTTAAGGCTGCGGACAGACGAGAAGGTCCGGTGGCTGCGAAGACTTTTTAAAGGTCCGGTGGATCTTTGAAAAGCAAAGCAGGTGAAGTGCTCTTCACCACGAACCGGGCAGTGAGGAGTAGGTGAAGCGGGCTTGGCCGCGAACTGGGAAAAGCAAAGCAGGTGAAGCAGCCTTGGCCGCGAACTGAGAAAAGCAAAGCAGGTGAAGCAGCCTTGGCCGCGAACCGGCCTTCTCAGACTCCCGTTTTTTCAGTTTGTTTCGGTATAATTCGAGAAGGGATTTCTATTGAGGTAGGTTCTTAATCGGCTTGTATAAAAAAGCAGCCTTATTGTATGTTAGATTGAAATTGAGTATTTCTATGTTAGTATAGCTTATATCTTCCATCTTCTTGTTCGATCCCCATAGGGAATAACTGGGATAATCCCCCACGCATCGTTAAATTAATTCATTATTAGTCCTGAGCAATCCGATGATTGCTTTTAAGGTGCAATTTTTATGAGCAAAGTCTTATCTGTGCGCAATCTGCGCAAAGTCTATCCGGGCAAGGTCCCGTTTGTAGCTGTCGAGGGGATTTCTTTTGATCTGGCCCCGAGCGAGATCCTCGGGCTTTTAGGATCCAACGGCGCGGGCAAAACGACGACGATCCAGATGCTCTTAAGTACTCTAAAGCCCACGTCTGGAGAGATCGTTTATTTTGGAAAAGATTTCTTTTCCAACCGATCCGAGGTTCTGAAAAAAGTCGCTTTTGCCAGCACTTATGTCAGCTTGCCTTGGATGCTGACCGTCGAGCAAAACCTCGAAGTGTTTGCTAGGCTCTACGGTCTAAATAAGCAGGAGAAGAAAGAGCGTATCGATCCGCTCCTTGAGAGATTCGGCATTTTAAGCAAAAAGAAGTCGACTGTTTCCAATCTCTCTGCAGGACAGATCACGCGCCTGATGCTTGTTAAGGCATTCATGGTCCGGCCAAAGGTTGCCTTGCTTGATGAGCCCACTGCATCGCTTGATCCTGATATTGCTAAGGACGTTGTCCAATTTGTCCTAGAGCAGAGAAAGGAGCATGGAACTTCCATTTTATACACATCGCATAATATGGCCGAAGTGGCGGAGGTCTGCGATCGGGTCCTTTTCATGCAGTCGGGCAAAATCGTCGCAGATGATGATCCAGAAAGGTTGGCCCGCAGTGTTTCTTCTTGCAAGATCCAGCTTCTTGTGGGCGATGGGTTAAAGCGGACTATTGCGATCGCAGAGAAGTTCCATCTACCTTTCCAAGTAGACCATCGGACGATCGAGATCCAGGTCGATGAATCGAAGATCGCGTCATTACTGCATGCCCTTGCAGAAGCTGGTGTTCACTATACGAACGTCAATATTGTTCAACCGACATTAGAGGATTACTTTTTGCACATGATTGAAATGGGCAAGAAGGGGAGGGGAGGAGAATGAGCTTTGGAAGAATTTGGGCCGTTTTTTTGCGCTATTTTTATTTTTTTGCGAAGCTGGATCATCTCTGCGACCTCTTTTTTTGGCCAGTCGTCGATATTTTCCTATGGGGAATAACGATCGTATGGGTCCAAAATACCGAGGCGGGCACATTTCCGCTTGCCCTTGTGATCTTGACTGGGCTTGTCTTTTGGCAGATCATTTGGAGGAGCAACTACGAGGTCTCCGTAAACTTGCTGCAAGAGTTTTGGAACCGCAACCTTGTGAACTTGTTCTCCACACCGTTAAAGCTATCGGAGTGGATCGTCTCATTGATGCTTGTCGGGCTGTTCAAGATTTGCATCACGATCAGCTTTGGGGCGCTCATGGTTTGGCTACTCTACTCGCTGGATGTTTTTTCCATGGGTTGGGCATTCTTGCCGTTTACAGCTTCGTTAGTCTTGTCGGGGTGGTTCATTGGGTTTTTGAGCGCTTCGATCATGATCTATTTTGGACAGAGGGTTCAGATGCTGGCATGGATGACCGCCTACTTCTTTGCTCCTTTTAGCGCAGTCTATTATCCTTTGTCCGCATTGCCGGAATGGGGACAGTCCATTGCTAAAATGCTGCCTATGACCTATTTGTTTGAAGGGATGAGGACGATCTTGATCCAAGGGCATTTTTCTTGGTATCTGTTTACGATGAGCGTTGTGCTGAACTTAGCTTATCTGATCCCGACAATGGTTCTGTTTAAATGGCTGTTTGATAAAAGCCGCAGCAAAGGACTTGCACGGCTCGAATAAACGAGTTGCCCACCTTGACCAAGGTGGGCTTTTTTAATTGAAATTAAACGCGTGCCGCATTCCGCTGAGCGCGTTCAAGCTCTTCCCTCAGCTCGCTGGAATCCAGGGCTAGACCTGTTGCAACAAGCGCTGAACTTGTGCAGGCGCCGATGACGAGGCTTACAGCAAACGTGGTTCCTAACATACATGCTGTCAAAATCAATCCGCCGACAAAAGTGATCGGAAATCCTGCAACTGAAGCTGCCAAGACGCCGATGCCAATGCCTCCGAAGAACGAGATAGCGAACTTGATGATCTTTCCTGCGCTGCTGTCCTCAGCTATGCCTGTTTTATCAATGACCGAATTAATCACATGCGTTCCAAGGCTTAAGGTGATGCCGAAAATCGCTCCAGCTATCGGATTGATTGTTGTGAATGCTGCAGCAGCAAATGCGCCTAGTGCGCCATTGATTGCCGTTTGGATGGCTGTTCCGGCAGCGTATTCGGATACGGAAGATTGTGCAGCTTGGGACATAGTTCCTCCTTGGGATCTGTGAAATGTTAAGCTTTTGTAAAGCTTGGAACTATATTCTTAAATGAAATTCTCTGCAATTTTTTTTGAAAATATAAGAAAATAGGGTTGGAGACTGCGTACAGAGCGCTCAAAGATGAGGCTTTAGCGATGATTAGAATAGCATAGATGCAAGTGGGATCAAGTATCCCGCTTCATGCGTAATGAAGAGATCTCAATTGCCAATCAGCATTTTTTGCTTAAAAAGCAACAGGTGCTCACCATTACACCGTCTGATGTTGGTGCTCAGGGTTCCTTTCCGGCTCAAGATTTTCACGTGAGGCAGCGATTGCTCCAATTGCCGCAACACAGCAAACGGTGAAGCATAAGCAGCTTCCTACGACCAGAACTCCTGCTACGGCTGTCGCAAGCGATGCAGCTGTTAATATGGCTGCTGCAGTGAAGGTGATCGGAAACCCTGCTGCAGTTGCTACAGCATAACCAGCCAGAGACCCTAAGATCACTCCAAGGCCAATCCGTGCTACTTTTCCAACTAGCCCCCAATTTTCCGTTAGGCCTGTTTGATCAAAAATAATAGAAGTGATCCCACCGGTCATTCCAGCTGTTGCTCCGAAAATGGCTCCGGCAACAGGATTAATTGTGGTGAATGCTGCGGCTGCTAATGCACCGATTGCAGCTTCGGCGCCTGTTTGAAAAGCTAGAGTCGCGACTTGGCTCGCGCATGACGTAGGCTGTTGTTCAACGGCATATGACATTTTGTTTCTCCA
>JAFEGU010000200.1 GCA_018239725.1 Verrucomicrobiota bacterium
AATCTTTCGTCTTCTTCAGTTGGGCTTCCAAGTTCTCTTTTTCAGATACATTAAGTAATTTCATACAAACATGTTACACTAGAAAAGAATTTATTGGTACGTTTCAGATGGAACCGCTATATACACAACATTTACAATTAATTTTTTAATTTATTATAATTATATCTCTGTTTAGTTAATTATTATTTAAAAAACAAACGCTTTAAAAACGAGGATTTCATGTCGATTTCAAACGCTATAATTTTTGTTCCTAAGGAATTATGGACATGCATTTTTGGGCTGGCAGTCGAGGACAAGGAACAACCTCCTTCTCAAATAACACAAAATATTTCTTTGACCTGCAAACACTGGAAGGACATCACATTCGACACCCTTCTGCCGAGCTATTGGAATTGCGCGAAATCGGTACTCTATACCTACTTTCCCATGGAAAACGTTGATCAGAAAATCAACGGAATTGTAACCCAGCTAGGCGCCGAGCATACTGCATTAGATTTGCTTAAACTTCTTTCTAAGAAGCTCGGAGCTAATTCTTTGATGGTTTTGCCTTGCCAATATGAACACCACATCCTAGATACTGAATTGGAGAAGATGTGGGATACAATTAGCTCAGGGATTAACTTTAGACAAGGCTGTCAGCCTAGCAGCGCTTCTGAAATTCGAACATGGTTGAAAGAGCCAAGCAATAAACCATTAATCCAAGATGTAACAATTTTAAATCTTTCAGAATTGAATCTACAGCTTCTTCCTCCTGAAATCGGCAGTTTTACCAATCTGCAAACACTTTACCTCAATGACAACCAGCTAGCTTCGCTGCCGAAAGAATTCGGCAATCTTCCCAATCTGAAATACCTTTCCCTCGCAAACAACCAGCTAGCTTCGCTGCCGAAAGAATTCGGCAATCTTGTCAATCTGCAAAGGCTTTTCCTCAATAACAATCAACTTGCTTTGCTGCCGCAAGAATTCGGCAATCTTGTCAATCTACTAGAGCTTTCCCTCCCAAACAACCAGCTAGCTTCGATGCCGCAAGAATTCGGCAATCTTACCAATCTTCAAAAACTTTCCCTCGAAAACAACCAGCTTGCTTTGCTGCCGCATGAATTCGGCAATCTTCCCAATCTGAAAGAGCTTTACCTCAATGACAACCAGCTTACTTCGCTGCCGCAAGAATTCGGCAATCTTACCAATCTGCAATGGCTTTACCTCCAAAACAATCAGCTAGCTTCGCTGCCGCAAGAATTCGGCAATCTTGTCAATCTGCAAGGGCTTTGCCTTAATAACAACCAGCTTACTTCGCTGCCGAAAGAATTCGGCAATCTTACCAATCTGCAATGGCTTTACCTTAACAACAACCACCTAGCTTCGCTACCGCAAGAATTCGGCAATCTTACCAATCTGAAATGGCTTTGGCTCAATAACAACCAGCTTACTTCGCTACCGCAAGAATTCGGCAATCTTGTTAATCTACAATGGCTTTACCTCGATAGCAACCAGCTTGCTTCGCTGCCGCAAGAATTCGGCAATCTTGTCAATCTACTAGAGCTTTCCCTCGCAAACAACCAGATTGCTTCGCGGCCACAAGTATTGGACAATCTTACCAATCTGCAAAAACTCTCCCTTGAAGGCAACCCATGCTATACCGCTCCCCATTAAGAGAACGCACCTTTTTGCGGAGTTTTTTAAACTGTTAACTACAAAAAGATTTATTGAATTCAGCTCTATACTGGATAAAAAATAAGTTGATGAAAGCAACTCGCTGAAGAGCGATCATATCTCGTCGGTTATCAAACAGCGAGGTACAATGAAACACATCAGCGAGTTGCGAGCAATTTTATCCCACTTCTTTGATTGGCACTAGTGCCGCCTTGATTGTCTTGGGCAAATCATCCAGGCTCTCTTCGTCGTCAGAACAATAAACTTGACCTAAGTTGCTTCAGCCTTCAAGTCGGAGGTCAAGGAAGAGTCATCATATCGTAGAGTCTGTCGATTCTTCACAGGTTTTACCTACGATATGAGTAGGATTATCCTTCTAGTTTTCCGCCTGTTTCTGCTCGGCGATAAGTGCACCCTAATCCTCGATCGAACGAACTGGAAGTTGGGAAAAACTCTCATCAATGGAATCAGTAGAATCAAGGTACACCTGGCTAATCGCGAGTTCATAGGAACGAAATGGTTCCGCTTTCTGATCAAACAGAAGTCCCGTTCATCATCAGGATTAAACAGAACTTCATGGCGGAAATCGGAGAAAATGGCAAACTTCCCATAGGATAGCTGAGGAAGTGGCCCGCGCGGAAAAAAGTTGTAAGCCATCCGATTCATCTGTGGGTTTCTCCCTCTACGCTTCGATTGAAAATAGAAAAGGCGCCAAGGAGCAAATGATCGTCGTTTCCAACTTTAAGTTCGAGGAACCTTTGAAGATGTACAGGAAGCTCTGGGAAATCGAAACCATGTTCAGTTGTTTGAAGACCCGTGGGTTCCTAATGGAGGACACTCACATCACCGAACCAGACAAGATCGAGAAGGTAGTATTCGTTCTAGCGATCGCATTCTGCTAGGTACATCGAATCGAGGATATACTGCTTCCACTTCAATCGTATAGACGCTTTTGACTTTTGCATCCCTAATTGCGGGCTTTGTTCCAAAGCCCTTTAAAGCCCCATGCATCGGACGTATGCAGCTGCGCACACGTCCTGCTTCTGGAACTGTAAAATTTGGGAGCAAAAGGCAAAATCGCTTGTACGATTGAATCGTCAGCAGTATATCCAGGATCAGGAACAGCCGATAGAATTCAAAATTCATGGGAGGAGGGCAAGGCGTCTCTTTAGGAAAGGGCTAAATCTAATCCGGAAGTCAATTTTTGGGAGGTGGATTCTGAGAAAGTTCAGGCGCCTCTTAGGATCGGTCATGTAGGTCTCCTCCATGCAAAATCCACGGTTTTTTAAACATTCAAACAGGGTCTCTATCCCCCACCTACAGCGATAAAGAACCAGGGGATCAGCAAAGTCCCAGTTTGAAATAACAATCATCGGTTCCCTGGCTCCGTTGCGATACTCAACAGAAGCAAACAATCGATGCTTCCATAGAACTTCCGAATGGTTCTTTATAGCTCGCCTGCACCCCAATTGATGAAGCAGGGGCGAAATAGGCACTACATATCCTTCTCTTACACCTTCTAACATGGAGTTCTGCTTAACCCGCACGACAAATGGGACGCCTTGTTAAATGAGAAAACGAAGCTATGACTCTCCTATAAATTCCCGATCTGTCAAAAGGACGCGGATATTGTTCTTTCCTATGGCTTTAATGACCAGTTTGAGAATTTTTACCCGATCCTTGGTACCTGAACTTCCACGCGTCTTCAACACGATCCAAAAGATGGAAATCCCGATTCCAATATGCTCGATTGACAACACCAGAATATTGATATGGGTTTTGCCCCATTTCCAATTTGTCCGGTCTAACAGCAGAATGCACAGTTCTCCCCAGGTGAAAAACTTACAGGCAAGCACTGCAACAAAGCTCATATCAAAGGAAAAATCCTTAAAAAATCGCTGAATTTTCCGATAGACAGACTCCTTCTTTGCATCTGAATGAAAAGCCTATGCTATTTGGGTAAGGTTTACAGTTCTGACAAGGAACAGAGCTTGCATGATCTGGATCAGGAAAGAAATTAGAGCCTTGTTCCAATCCAGAAAATGGTTTTGAGTAGTTTCCAATTCGCTGATTTGTTTCATAACACCTAGCTAATTGATTACCAAAGAGATACGATGTCATTTCTGCGAGTTTCTTTCCTTATGTTTTCTCAATACATTTTTTGTCGTGTACGGAATTTAGACGCCTACTTTCATGTTTTACGTTTTTACAACCAACGAGTTGCATGATATGAGCTTGTTTTTTCAGTGTAGATAAAAAAATAAATTTGCAATAATAAGATATTTACATATTTAATCCATCTCATATTTATGATAGAATCTAGTTACATTACACGTTAAAAAAATTACTAGATAAATATTCAACTCGACTTTCGTTTATGTCAGCATTCCCTACTCCAAGCAGCTCAACTCAGACTTCCAGTTTTAATAACCCCTACCCTATGCTTTATGAGCTTTTTGCACACTCAAGCTCCGATTCCGTTTCAGAGAACCGCGAACAGATCAATGCACTGCCGAAAGAAGTTAGGGATAAGCTCTTTTGGAATGTTTGGAACCTCAATCACCGGCCTCCAGAAAGCAACTATGGCGAAATCCACGTTCTCGATAACCGCACCATCCTTCTAAGAGCTATTACCAATATTGCACGGGATGCCTACACTCAACTGGCAAGTCCTGATCGACGGCACATCGCCTATGCATATAATGGCCATTTAACTGGACAATTATTGCAAGAGCTCTCTCTTGTGGCAGATCGATCCTCCCTTTCTTTTCATGAAGATCGAACTCCCTATGGAAAACTTCTCAGTATGCTCCTTCTCGAAGAAGGAAGCAGCCATGAAGAGGCCGCTGAAACGATCCGATCTCTTCCCAATGATCTGAAGCAAACCCTTTTCTGGAATATCTGGGATCTTGCCGGACGCCCTCCCGAAGCTCATTTCGGCGAGACCCACGCTCTTGATTCGATCCCGGTTCTACGCCAAGCTATCTGTAGGATTGTCGACCATTTTGCAGATCAAATCAGAGCAGGAAACGGCCAAATTAAAAACGAACTTGAGGACCTTCTTGATATCCCAAAATTCGACAGTGTTTACGGTGTCCAAGTTTTGAGCATTCTCGACGAACATTTAGGACACCTCTCTATTGAAATGAACACGTTGATCGACGACTGGTTCAATGATTGGAGCTGCTGGAACCCTGATCCCTATGCAAAAGAAGCGATCGTCCATTTTATTAATAATCCTCGTCAAACGATCTTAGACTTAAGCGATGCCACCCTCTATTCTTTACCAGACATCTTTCATCTCGAGCCGTTTGTCTCAAGGCTTCAAGAGCTCAGGGCCTCCGATTGCAATCTCATCATTCTTCCTGATTCATTGAGCGGCTTAAGATCGCTTGTCCACTTAGACCTTTCCCGAAACCCCAACCTCTGCCAGCTCCCCGATTCAATTGGCCAATTATCCAGTCTGAAAGTTCTTAAGTTAGACCGTTGCAACTTAACTAAGCTTCCTCCATCAATTGGCGATTTGCAGGCACTCACCCATCTCTATCTTGGTTATAACCCATCCTTCGAGCATTCCGAATTGGATCAGCTAGTTCAACGGAGCAATCCGCCAACAATCGATATCATTCATTCTTCTTCACCCTCTTCTAGCCAGCCTTGCGAATGTTGCTCAGAAATTGATCCTGATATTCTGAAACGGTTGTATTCCTTAAAAACACTTGCACAAAGCAGTCCTGATCCCTTAAGCGCTTTAATCCAACAATTCTCTCTAAGTTCGAAAGTCTTAAGTTTTGACCTTGACCAATTAGTGAAGCAATATACCAATGGGAATACCGAATACTCCTTAGTGGAACTGTCCAGCTTTATCGACTGGGCTGGGATTCCAGACGCAGAAGCTAGCAGAGAGCAATTTGAAGCTATCATTAGCAGGCACCTTGATGAGCAAGCGGAAGACGCACACACTGCAGTCGCCAACCGGTATATGGGCCTATTGGCCTCCTATTTCACTGCCCAGCGTCAGAATACATCCGTTGGCACCGATCAGGAAACCATATTAAAGGCACAGTTCCGACGGGCATACTATGGCATTATCGATGCCGATTCAGACTGTGTCGATCAAATGCTCTCACAACTGGAAACATTGGTGCTCGATATTGTCGCAGAAGGCGATCTTGGCCAAAATTCAAATGGCAATCAAATGAAACTGGTCCAGTTTACCGCACTTGCCCTTTGCAAATATCGGAACAGCCTTTTGAAACAGATCATTGCCAAAGAACTTCCACGGGAAGAGCATGCATCAGATATCGAAAGGGACGTCGCAAAGCTCATTGCGCAAGAGGTTGGACAGAATGGAGAGATCTATGAATCCGGCGCTCGATTTTCAGGACTTGTCCACGATCTTTCTGATAAAATATCCCTAGTTAGGGGAAAGTTCTGGGAAGAATACAAACCTATGGAATACCTTTTAAACGACCTCAGAACCTACCATGGCAACCATAAGGGGTTGCGCAACCAGATCTTGAGCTGGGCAAGTCATAGATTCGACCTCGAAAAATTGAGTCCGCTATTGTCAGAGGAATCTGACGGATTTGCCGTCGTCGATGGCGGAAATTTCACCTATCCCGGCCTGATCTTGCTCTTAGATGAAATCGGGATTGTCCATCCTCGATAATAGAGAGGCAGTTGAAAACTGCTTGTACGATTAGAATCGAATGATGCGCTGAAAATCATCTGGCAAGGGGATCTCAAAACGCATCCTTTTGCCAAGAACGGGATGGTTGAATGCAACACTACGCGCATGCAGACAAAGCCTTTTGATCGGATTGGAAGATGCGCCGTACTTCTTATCGCCAACAATGGGAAATCCCGCTTCGCTGCAATGGACGCGCAACTGATTTTTCCTTCCTGTCTGCAGCTTGACCTTTAAACTTGTGTAGCGTGAATTTTGAGCGATGACCTCGTAGTGGCTGATCGCCAGCTTTCCCATCTTCTCTGAGCGGGTAGAGGAAACAAAGAAGTTTCCATCTTCCTTAAGATAGCTCTCCCAAGTTCCCGTTTTTGCAGCCACTTTCCCCTCAACGATTGCGATGTAGATCTTCTCGATCAGGCGTTTTTCAAACTGCTCTTTTAACGAGTCACGGGCAGCTTCTGTATAAGCAAAGATCATGACGCCGGAAGTTTCCCGGTCAAGGCGATGAACGGGGAAGACGCGGCCAGGATGGCGCCGACGCTTTAAAATCGTATGCGCTGTGTATTC
>JAFEGU010000201.1 GCA_018239725.1 Verrucomicrobiota bacterium
CTTTTGCTAGGAGAATTGCGATCTGCTCTCGTTCTTCAATTTTTAAGCGCTTGTGCTTCATGACTTAACACTCCATGTAAAATCTGATAATTTACATGGTGCAATCGAAAGTTGACAGTAGCGAGGCTCAAAAACGTTAAAATCCTATGTAATTATGCCCGCGATCATCGGAAAGAGTTTGAACACTTTATCCCTCGGCTGCAAGAAGTTTCAACATTGATTTCTGAAGCATCAGATCAAATCCGGAAAGATCTTTTTAACTTACAGAATATGCCCTTGTTTTTAAAGCACGGGGAAAAGGAGCGATTATTCGATCTGCTTGCAAATGCGGGTAATTGGCAAGAGCAGGATGCGATTTTATATAGCGAGGTCTCTAGTTGTTGTTCTGCTCAATCAACTTGTAACGAGCAGGATGACCTAGATCCGGCTAAAGCAAAATTACAAGAGGGGGTAAGTAGGTATTATAGGGGGCTATTACAAAAATGGGTTGAAATGCCTAAATCCATTGTTAATATTTTCGATGTTTGGATTCGGGGAGAAAGCTCCCATAGTCCGTATTTGTTCCAGGATGCTGAAGTTATTTCTAATGAATACTATAAGAAGGTAGCTGCCGAACTACGTTTGCCGACTATAGTCCCTGCTGAAAAAACTTCTTCTGCATCTGGTTCTCATCCCTCTCTCCAACCTTCCTCGAAGGCAAGCCATTCGAACAAGAAGCATCAAAAAGGAAGGCAGAAGAAGATAGCTCAATCCCGAAGTTCGATGAGAAGTGCAAAGCCGGCGCAGGTGCAAATTGATTCCCGTCCGGAAGGTATAATGAAAGGAGGACTTTCAGAATCCTCTGTTCCAAGTCCTTCGGTGTCTTCTTCTTCTTCTTCTTATAGCATTTTTGAGTCGAGCTCGGTTGGGAGTAGCTCTTCTTCCTTTTCATCTTCAGACCTGGAAGAAATTCGGAAACTATTAAGGGCCTATTTCTCGAACATGACTGCTCCTCATTCGCAGTATGCAGCGGCTTCGTTGAAGGATGCGCAGGAGCATTTTGATCAGCTTCTCTATAGTATGCGCCGCTTACAGATGCAGTCTTCATCTGGAAAGTTAACGGAAAGAGCCTTATTTGCTTTTGTCAATGATACGATCCGACACTGCACTCTCGGTGTGGAGCAGCTTCTATCAGCAGTTCATCAAGAAACAAATCAGATTCAAAGTTTAGATGAAGTGACCCCAAACTTGACCCATAACTTGGTGCATATTCTTCAGATGTCCAATTTAAACAAAGATGATTTTTCTCCAAACGTGCGTCGATGGATACGAGAGATCAATGGAGGGGAAATCATTCTTAGGGAACCAATGTCCATTAGGCGGGAGAATAAGCTGTTACAAAGACTTCTTGCGCAAAGTCATCAACTTTTAGATGCTGGAAGCGGATCTTCATCTTTAGAGTCGCCAGATCTTGCCCCCTTATTTAAAATGCTTTCAGAATATTTACATCCATTGGGCGAGTTGCTCCAATCCACTTCGAGCTACTTCCCTTTAAAATCGGGGGGGAGCGTTGGATCTTTCGACGAACTAGAATCACAATGTTCTTTATTTTTCTCTTCGTTCTGCAACGAAATGGCTACCACAGTCTGTTTGGCTTCACCATCGAGCGAACCTTTATTGGAGGGAGTAGGGGAACTAACAATGGAGATAGGAAATATTAGGGGATTATTGGAAAAAAGTTCGATTTCTGAGCGTTTTCCGGGATCATTTTCTGAGAGTGGAAGTGCACTCCACAATCAGTTACTCCATTTAGAGCAAGAAGTGCTGTCTTGTTGCAGCCTGGAGCCAATTGAAACTTCTTTGCATTTGAGCAATGTGCTGTTACTGAATCAACACATTGTTGAGACTGTATTGAAGAATCAGATTTTAGGAGCAGGGATTTCGATAAGTTTTGAACAGGAGCGTCAGCACGATCTGATTGGATTACTCCAAAAACTCCAGATCGCAGAAGATAAATTTACTCAACAAGAGCTCGAATTTCTCCGTACGGGAAAGTCCACGCGTCAGCTGGTTCGGTATCCGGCTTTATACGCATTAAAAGGAAATGGCAAAACAGCCCGGTTAACTGAAATCAAAGATTTACTGGCTAAGAGCCGGCGCCTTTCTTCTCAGCAGTCAGCGATGCAAGATCTTCACGGGTTTACTCTTGCAGGAAATGATGCTAAGTATATGCAGTCTATTAAGGCGTTGGTTGCCAAGGATGTTAAAATAATGGGAGCGATTATTAAGAAGGTGCTTGATTCTTGAATATTCTAAGACCGTATCTTATTTCGCGACGTGGAAAGCCTCTTGCAATAAGACCATCACGCCCGATGTGAACATTTGGACGGCGATCAAGCAGATCAGCATTCCGCCGAGCCTTTGGCAGGCGATCAGCCCTTTCTGGCCTAAAAAATACTTGATGTTCGAAGAGGCCAGCAGGATCAGATAGGTCGGAACCCATGCCATTAGGATGATCCCTGTCGTCAGCCAGTGGTTATGCAGCTGCTCCGCATAGACCATCACAGTGGCAATCGCTCCAGGACCTGCGATGATCGGCATGGCCAATGGGACGATGTAGGGTTCTTGGCGGGAGAGAGCTTCGTGCTTTTTTTCATTCGGCCTAGGAAAGATCATTCCCAAGGCAATAATAAATAATAGAGTCCCTCCTGCGATCCCGATGATCGGCTGGGAGATCCCGAGCAATCTGAGGATATCGTCTCCAAAAAAATTAAAGAGCAGAAGGACCAGCAGGGCGATCAAAAGCTCCCGTGTGATGATCTTTTTTTGCTTTTTGACGTCGAAGTTGGTCAGCAGCCCTAC
>JAFEGU010000202.1 GCA_018239725.1 Verrucomicrobiota bacterium
CCGGGCGGCAACGGATCCTCGTCCGGAGGGCAAAGAGAATTTATCCCTACTCTTGCAAAATCTGCAATTGCTGCAGGCTGCAACTGCTTATTTATCGAATCCCACCCCGACCCTGCGTTTGCCAAAAGCGACAAAGACTCTGTCTACCCATTTTCTGAAATGCCCAAACTCATGCGCGAGCTAAACCTAATCTATCAAGCGTTACGGAGCTGAGATGGCATGTATAAAAAAATCACTCTTCTTAGCCTAACAAGCTTCTGTCTGCTGCTGATCCTCTGGGCAGTCTGCTTCGGTAGAGTCCGAGAATCCGACTACGCTTCCTATCGTGAGCAAAAGCAATCGCAGCAAGACACTTCGGTAAAAAGCCTTGCTCAAACGACAAACCAGAACCGCAAAGGCGTTGTCAAAGAGATCTATTTTACCCAAGAAGACCAGTCCCGGCTCCACTACCGGATCGAAAGCGACTCTTCCATCTTGACCCTAAAGCCTGAAGGTTCTAAGTTCGACTTGATCGAAAAACTTGAAAAAATGCGCTGCTGGATGCAAGACAAGATCGAACTGACAGGTCCAGGAAGTTCCCCTGTGCAGCAAATGCGCTATTTGGAAGCGGAAGAAGGGATCTATCGGTACACCGCGCAGCAATTCCTTGCGCAATCGGTAGCGCTTTCCCTTTATCGGATCCAAGGGCGCGATATGCCGAACAATTTAGGTCCCTACAAGCCCTTTTTGCGCGGCGTTGCGCAAGATGTCTCCTTTGCCGTCACAGGAAAGACACCACAGTTCCAAGCGCAGCACTTCAAGGCATTGCTCAATCAGCAACCCGAGGATAAGCCATGAGATACACCACCATCTTTTCCGCTCTACTTGCCTCCGTTTCCCTTTGCGCTGCAGAACAGGTCCCAGAATCGGGCTCGCTCTCTTCGACAAGTGCCGCCTACGATGGACAATCGCTGATGTTGACAGGGCATGTCGTCCTCGACCACGGCCTTGGAAAAATGATGGCGGAAGAAGCCAATTTGCAAAAGCAGGAAGCTGCCGGAAAAGATTTTCCATTCGCCCAGATCCTCCTTCGCAAAGACGTCCTGTTAGCGCTGAAGAACAGCGCAGAAATCCGCTGCTCACAAGCTGAGCTGGACTTCACCACGTTAAAAGGCCTCCTGCAGGCAGCTCAAGGGGAAAAGGTAGCCTATACAGATGCCCTTAAGACCAAAAAAAATAGCCCCTCATCACCTCTGCAATTGCTCAGCCGCGAGATCGAACTCAACTTTTCCAAATGGGAACCGGATGGAAAAAAAGCAGAATATGAAGTCGAGACCATATTAGCGACGACTGATGTCGAGATCCATTACGCCAACAACTTCCACCTTTCCGCAGACAAAGCCCTTTACCGGAAGCAAAATTCAGGATCTCAAA
>JAFEGU010000203.1 GCA_018239725.1 Verrucomicrobiota bacterium
CTCATATCTGCTGAATAGGTTTATATCCAAGGTCCCATCCAGCAGCATCGATCCTGACAGGCCCCGTCCATTGCCAAAGGAGAACTTAAACCGTCAAAAACACTTTGATTCCGAAACGATTTCTGAAGCAGGCGAGGAATATCGAGGGTATAGGATCTTTAACTACGAACACAAATTTTTCTGCATTAGCCTAGAAGAAAATCGGAGCTGGGAAAAGAAGTTTGACTACGAAACCTTCCAAAAAGGGGGATACAATTCAGTCGTGATTGCCCATTCCCTTGCTGAAGCCCGACAGGAGATAGACCGCGAATGCTTGCAAGAGGGATCGGATGCAAGGCCTTTGAACTATTTGGTCTTTGCCAACCGGTCTTCGAAAGAGCTCCTGCGGAGTTTACAATTGCGTTATTCTGAGCACAAAGCAAAGATTTTCACTCCGGACGAGAATCAGCTAGGATGGGGTGAGTTCCAAACAGTCCGTTGTCCAGAACCAGCTGTAAAAAGTTGGCTCAATAAGAATGGCTCTGGTACGGGGAGTGCAGTTGCCGAGTTAAAAGAGGTCCAATTCGACCGGGTTGTCATCCCATGGTTGGACAAGGAGGCATGGCAGGATAATCATATTGAGGCAGGCGCTGCAAAATTATGTTCAGAAATCGAAGTTCTTACAGAGAGCGGAGATCGACGGATCTACGCTGGCGAGAATTTGCACCGCCTGATCTACAATAAAGCTTATTTGACAAGCATGTTTGAGAATATCCCCTTGCCAAAAGGGAAGAATGTGCTTGAAGTCGGATGCAGCGATGGACTTGTTTGCGAGATAATTGCAGCGCTCGGTGCTGAAAAAGTCACAGGCGTTGATCTCATGAAGACCGTGGGCTGTAGCTTCTTGAACCGAGGGATCGACTATTTTTCGATGGATGGGGCAGATCTGAAATTTGAAGATGGGAGTTTTGATCTTGTCTATTCCATCGCAACTCTTGAACATGTTCCAGATCCCTTTAAAGTGTTGACGGAGATTTTGCGTGTGACTCGGGTTGGAGGGTTTGCCTACGTGCAAGCTGGGCCTTTGTACTGCTCGCCCTTTGGACACCATATGTTTGCTTATTTCCAAGATTATCCATGGATTCATCTCCGCAAGAGCAAAGAAGAGATCATTGCTTATGCGAAAAGCGTTGGGATCGATGAAAAGATAAAGCTGGACTTCGGAATCAGTTGCGAAGAATATGTCCATAACATGATTAATGCAGAACATGTGAACGGGCTTTTCCTTAGCGAGTACCGATTAGAGGAGTTCAGAAGAAGGCCTGATGTGGAAGTCTTAAAGTATAATATCAGTTATGAGGGAAAAGATCTTTTGAATGACAAAATTCTTTCAGAGATTAAACATGTTAAGCGCAATGAATTGGTTGAACATGGATTTGAGATCCTTGTAAAGAAAATAAGTTAATAATTCGATGGTCTGATGGATTGATTAGATTGCGGCAATTCATGCTGTTTTTCTTAAAAATTGAAGATAAAGGCATCTAATGAAAGCGCTTTTTGTGACGCATAAATGGGGTGATGCAGTTCACTGCACCGGAGAAAGCGTGGTCATTCCTCATCTGATCGATACTTTTCAAGAGTGGGGAAAGGGGGACGCTTTTGTCATTTGGACAGATGAAATATACCATACTAAAAAGGATATTGGCGTTCTTCTTAATGAGGCGAAGAACAATTTCCGTCCCGACGTGGTTGTTTTCACTCCTATTCCAGCCGATCATTTGATCCCTCAAAATGTTCCTCCTGAACAGATGAGGATTCTTGGTTGTCCTGTGATCAGCGTTTTTTTCGATCTAGCAGACAGCAGGGCGCGGATGTTGTCTGAAAAATATGCTCAAGCTTCTGATCTTTCTATCAATGTTGACGGGGATGAAGATCCTGTAGGAGGCAATTATCTCAGTTTGTGGGCAGCTAGGACAAGGCGAGTTTCGACAATCAAGACCATCGATGTGAGTTTCATAGGAGCACGACGTAACTACCCCGATCGGATAAAAGCTCTTTCCTATTTGGAAAAGGCTGGGGTCAAGATTAAAATTTTAGGCGGCAGAAGCGAAGATCCTTGCACATTCCATGAGTACATGCAAGTCCTTGATCAATCGTTGATTACACTTAATTTCAGCAGAACGCAAGGAGAAGGAAAATCACAAATTAAAGCCCGCGTTTTTGAAGCTTTGTCTGCGGGATGCTGCTTGGTTGAAGATGAAAATCCCGTTACAAAGCGGTACCTTGCACCAGGTGTGGATTACCTTACTTGGTCGAACTTAGACAATCTTGTCGAAGTCGTGCAAGGCCTGCTTGCGAACAGAAGCCGGGCTTTATCGATCGGACAGCATGGGAAATCGACATTTGAGTCCCATTATTCTTCGCGTTGCTGGTGGGATCGAGTCCTAACGAAATTAAATTTAGTTGTCGATCCATCGGGGAAAACGAAACTGCAGAGAATTTTAAGGTCTTGCTTAAGGAAATTGACATGCGGCCTAGTTCAAAGAAATTTTCGATAAAAAATTCAGATTGATCAAATCCATTGTAATCAGCCGCCTCTGTCATTTACCTTATTAATTTGATGCGGTAACATCAGAGAAAATATAGGTCGAGCATGAAAAATCAACAAAGAAAGAAAATACTTGTCACAGGCGGGGCCGGGTTTCTGGGATCCCACCTTTGCGAGAGGCTGCTCCAGGCGGGACACGAGGTGATCTGCGTCGACAACTTTTTTACAGGCAGCAAGGACAACCTCCTTTCGTTTATCGACCATCCGTATTTTGAGGTGATCCGCCATGATATCTGCGAACCTTTGGATGTCGAGGTCGACCAGATCTATAACTTCGCATGCCCGGCATCTCCGGTCCATTATCAGTTCGATCCTGTGAAAACAACGAAGACCAATGTCCATGGCGCAATCAATATGCTTGATCTGGCCACCCGTCTCAAAGGGAGGATCTTGCAGGCATCGACGAGCGAGGTGTACGGCGATCCCCATGTCCATCCTCAGAACGAGGCGTATTGGGGCAATGTCAATCCGATCGGTTTCCGCTCCTGTTACGACGAAGGAAAGAGATGCGCAGAGACCCTCTTTTTCGATTACCATCGCCAATATAAGACAACGATTAAGCTGGCGCGCATTTTCAACACATATGGCCCTCGGATGCATCCGAACGATGGGCGTGTCGTATCCAATTTCATCGTTCAAGCCCTTTTGAACCAGCCGATCACGATTTATGGAGAGGGATTGCAGACCAGATCGTTCTGCTATGTCGACGACCTTCTTGAAGGGATAGTGGGGTTGATGGAAAGCGAAGATGGGTTCACTGGGCCGGTCAATCTAGGCAACCCGGTCGAATTCAAGATCGCAGAGCTTGCGGAACTTGTCCTCGAGCTGACTGGATCTAGCTCCGAGCTTGTTTACCGTCCGTTGCCGAGCGATGATCCGAAGCAAAGAAAACCAGACATCAGTTTAGCGCAAGAGAAGCTGAGCTGGTCTCCGAAGACTCAGCTAAAGGAAGGGCTGATGAAGACGATCGCCTATTTTGATGTTGTCCTTAGGGAAAATAACTATAGCGGAGCTCGACAGGGATGAAAAAACATATCGCGATCTACTTGGCTGGCAGTATTCAGAAAGGGCACGAAAAGAACAATGGCAGCTATTGGACCGAAGAGGACATGCAGAGTATAAGAGATTGCCTGCCAGAGTTCCAAATCTCTTTTTTGAATCCCGCATTCCGCACCGATGACCTCTCTGATCAGCGTTCCGTATTCGGAAGGGACATGCTGCAGGTCTTCAGCAGCGATTTTGTCTTTGTCGATGCGCGCCATCGTCGGGGGCTTGGCGTTGGCGCCGAGATGATGTGGGCTAAGGCCAATCGGATTCCTGTTGTCGCATGGGCGCCAAAAGATTCCCATTACTCGAAATCGCAGACCTCCCTTTTGGGGGTTGAAGTGGAGAACTGGGTCCATCCCTTTGTCGAGTCGCTCAGCGATCATATTGCAGTGGATTTAATTGATGGCGCGAAATGGATTAAAGAGAAGATGAAAGGGGATGCAGCGCCAACAAAAGATCTCGAATGGGTTCGTTCCTGCATGGGCCATTTCATCGAGGCTCAGCTTGAACAGGATCAGCCAATGAAGGATTTAATTGCAGGAAGCAAAGAGCTGACCGCTAGAGTTGAGGCCCTTCGCGGAGCTCTATGCATATAGGGCTGGTCTGCCGCTCCAACTCTTCATTGTGGGGAGGAGACCTTCAACTTCTCCTTCGTCTAAAAGATGCTTTGGAGGAGATGGGGCATCGTGTGACTCTTGGCGCGTCTGCCTACGATGTCCTTGTAGCCGATGTTGTCCTTCTCACCAATTCGATGATCTATCAAATGGACAACATGGAGATGCTGCTCAGAAACAAAGTGCCCTATTTTGTCCTGTGCTTTCATGAAGACATCATCCAATACTACCTTCCTAGCAATGGTTTTGCGCAGTATGTGAAAAAATGCATGGAAGGCTCGTCAGATTATTCGATTGAGCGGCTATATGAAAACCCTCACGCTGTTTACTATTTCAGCGACTTGTTTCCCCGGGGATACTATTTCATCTTCGACTTGCTCAAAAATGCGCAGTGCTGCATTGCCAACTCTGCGATGGAGGAGAGGACCATTCGGCGAGATTGCCCTTTTGCCAAGACAGCGGTTGTTTCTCTTCCTCATGCCGAATGGATCGAAGAGGATGACGGTGGAGAAAGTTTTTTTGACGCATTAGGTTTGCAAGATCGACCTTACCTGCTGCAGGTCGGCAGATTGGAAACGCGGAAAAATCAACTCGCGTCATTGATCGCAACACGCAATTTGGGCCTGCCCCTTGTTTTAGTCGCTCCAGAAAGCCATCAGGGCTGGTACGAACAATTATGCGTGGAAGCGGCAGTCCATTTCCGCAAAGCGCCAGTCCTCATCCTTTCACAAAATCTGTCAGCTTTCGAAAAGGGAGCCGTGCGTGTTATCCCCATGCCGGGAGGAAAGCTCCTGCCCAAAGTGTTGATGCACAAGCTGTATGAAAAAGCCAGGCTCTATGTCCATCCATCTTTTTGCGAACTGCCGGGCTTTGTCTTTTTTGAAGCAATGAAGAAGGGAGTGCCCATCGTTGCATCCGAGTGGTGCGCTATCCAAGATTATCTGGTGAACGCCGGTCCTGAAGACATCCAATACGTCCTCCCATTTGACGTTGCGTCATTGCAAAGAAAGGTAGAGCAGTTTTTGATGATAATGCCTAAAAAAAATGCTGTTTCAGAGCCTTGTTTTGAGCGCTCAACTTTAGAGTATGCCCAAGACATCGTAGCAATCATTAGAACTTTTGCGTAACCCCATTCGCCTTGCAAAATCGTTCTTTTTTCATAAGTTTTTATCCCACTCTCTCGCCGACTCTTCTCGAGTCGACTCATTCGTGAGATCCGAAACTGTAAACAGTTTCTAAAAACCTGTGAAAAAATCTCCGATTTTTCCAGGCAAAGCGGGTTATGCAAGAGATCTATTGAGCAGAGGTTGGCGTGATTGCTGTTTCAGGAACGATATGCGCTGTTGCGCCATGCTTGGCGCAGATCTCCCTCCATTTTTTTACGATCTCAGCAGCAAGGGGAGCTGCTTCTTTACCGCCCGACTCGCTAAAGCGCAAATAGACAGCGATCGCAAGTTCTGGCTTCATCGATTCGATTTTTGAAGAAGTAGAGTTCGGAGATAGCGATAGTCCTCCGAACCAAATGTGGTTGTGGATCTGCGCCTCTGATTCCGCATCGATCGTGTGCTTATAAAGAATTTCCGCTGTTCCCGTTTTTCCGATCAGATGGTCCTTGAGATCATAGAAATTTTTCCGCATGGCTGGACTTTCATTCAACAGGCGGATGATGTTAGGCCTTGCAGTTCCTCGAGGCCCATTGATCACTTTGTGCATCCCTTCGATAAGAGGGTCCCGTATTTCCGCGGGGCAGAAAAGGGAGCGTTTGACCTCGGAGGAGGAATACCAAACTTGCGGCCGCCCCCTTTCCGATTGGGTCGCTGTAAATAAGGGGAAGTCGATCCCGATAAGGTTCAACGACTCTTGATAAGGAAAAACAGCGGCGTCGAACGGATCTCTATACTCGTAGCATGGCTCGTTGCCTGCGATGATTTGAACGATCTTCGGAGCAAGGACATGCCCTTTATTGCCGATCGCTGCAAGCATGACTGCAGTTTGCAAAGGTGTGACGACGAGTGAGTGCTGTCCGATGGCAAACGAATAAAGCCCTGTCCGGTTATGAGAGATATCGTCGGGCAAGGTTCCAGCGATCTCTCCAGGAAGCTCGATGCCCGATCGTTCGCCAAACCCAAATAACCGAGAGACCTCGATCAGGTTCCACGGGTTTTCGATGTGGTCGACAGTGAGGATCGAAAAGTAGATGTTGCTCGATTGTTCCAAAGCTCCGATTAGATCGATCTTTCCGATATTCGGGTGGCTCCGCGGCAGCCTTCCGCCTTTATAGTAACGTTGGATAGGAGTTCCATCGAGAGTGTATCCTAAAACCTGGCTGTTGCTCCCGGGGGTTGCTGTCCATTGGATTTTATCGACCAAGGAGAGGGGATTGATATCGTGGAGCGAACGGTTCTGCTTGACTAGCTGTTGGTATTTTTCGAGCATTGCTTGATACCCGACGACAACCTTAAAGACAGAACCTAGAGGAGTCGATTGCCGGAAAGCTTGGGAACGGCCGTAGCCATATCCTGAAAGAGGATAGAACGCTCCTGCCAGATGCTTTTCAAGCTGGACTCCTTTGGTATTGCGCAAGTTCCTATACCGTCCATGCAACGGGCGGGACAGTTCTTGAAAGGGGCGCATCGTTTGCAGAAAACTCAAAGAAAGTTCCGGGGAAAGCGGCTGCGTTGCAGCCTGGAGCTTTTCAGCATGTTGACTGTAGAGAGGCTCTGTGCTGCGTAGCGAAATGATCCTTAAGAGATAGGGTTCTAGCGCGGAAACGGAGTTGCGCGAAAAGGCTTTCTCGCCAAAGATAAAAACGTCTAGGAATGCCCAGCGGTACCTCTCCCAAAATTCTTTGAAGCTTGAACGTTCCAGATGTTCGAGATATTCCGTATAAGGCCGCGCATATTGCTTCTTCTCTTTTTCTTCTTTGCGCTTTTGTTTGAGGAACTCTTTAAAATTAGCCTCTCTCCATTGCTGAAAATCGATGGCATGGAACCACTGCTGCGCTTGCGTTTGGAGAAAACTCAGAAGCAGGTTGGCAGATTGGGAAAGCTCTCTGTATTGGGAGACAGAATGCCCTCCCGTTTTTTCGATCAGTTCTTGAGAAAAGCTCTCAGTATTGACAACGATCCGGCACAAATCGACGAGCAGAAGCTGATCGTCGTTGAAGTTGATCGGAAGCAGATAGGCATCAAGGAACCTCTTTGCAGCAGCTACTTCTGCATCCGCATGGTGCAGGTGGAGTTTGGCTAGTTCGATCTCGTCAGCGGGGACCTTCTGGCGGAAAGGCTTGTGCTTTCCATCGGAATAGAGGGCGGCGATCAAGATCTTCATGCTCTCTTGCCGGGTAAACGGCAGGAGTTGTTCCAAAGTCCGCTGGATTTTATAGGCTGTTCCGATGTCGCTGATCCGTTGCATCGAAGAGAGCAGAGCGCTTTTTTCGGGGAGGATGGCACCGAGGTAGCGGTTCCAATTCAGAGGCAGTGTCTCATCGTAGAACTTTTGGGATTCGAGATTAAATCTTTCCCTTTCCATCGGACGTTTTCCATCCCAGATTTCCCCGACATAGGCTTCGTTTTCAAGCCAGCGCAGCACATTCGACTGCTTTTGGGCCTTTTGATCGGAGAGCGGAGATGGGATGAAATCGTTGGGGTCAAAGCGGGGATAGGAGGCAAGGGCAAGGACCTCTCCTGTATTAGGATCGAGGGCAACGATTGCGCCCCCCTTGATCCATGGCGTCGATAAAGGAGCAGCGCCTGGAGCTTCGCGGAACTGCTCATGCTGGGCAAGGAGCTGTTCGGCGTATTCTTGCAGCTCGGAAGAGATGGCCAGTAAAATCCTCTGTCCAGAGACGGCATTTCTCCCTCCAGGAAGCTCTCTAAGAAAATTTCCCTTTGTATCGATCTCATAGATTTTTTTCCCGAAATAGCCCCGTAGCTCCTCATCGAAAGAGGCTTCGATCCCCGCCTTGCCGACGAGATCATTAATGGTGTAAGCTTTTTCTTGAAGCTGCCGCAGTCGCTCCCTTACCTCAAGGGCATTATGGAACCCCTTCGGGAGGATCGGCATTTCGCCCGACTCTCTGGCTTGGAGATAGGATTGGAGGATTTTGATCTCTTGGGCGATGTTAAAATATTCATTTGAACTAATCGCTCCCATGTAGCCGATGATATCGGAGCCGACTTTGCCAAGAGGATAGTAACGGTTCGATTTCCTCTCGGTGCGGATCCCTACCCAATCGGGTTCAAGAAGCTTAAGCCTGTAGTAAAGGTCTTCTGGGATATCTTCTTTTAAAACAAATGGTGTGTGGGGAAAAAGAGAAGCCTTGCCATGAATCGTGTCTTCGATCTGCTGGGCGTCGAGATTGAGCTCCCGAGCTAGAAGCAGGGAAAGCTCATGGATGTAGTTGGACCTAGCTTGGACCTTTTTAGGCCTCCCATCGGCATCCTTTGTCCACCTGACGCTCGGGATCGATCGGATATCGGCGTAGCAGACTGCCGCAGCGTATTGCATCTTGTTCAGGGCGAGGGGGATATTGAACCGGTCGCGGATGGTCGCCCTTTCGACATGCTCGATGATCGAGCGCCTCTGCGGCTTTCGGGAAAGGGCCACATGTTCGTCATGCTGGATGACGGCAAGGTACCAGACCCGGATGAGGATAAGCAGAAGCCCCAGGATGATGATGTTCAAAACGCGGTTGGCTTTCTCTGGAATGTTATTGTCCATGCCCATACTCTTAAAGTATTTCCAGTATAGCCATTTTGCAAGAATTTAAGAAATGCTCTTGGAAAAAAAAGGCGATTCGAGTAAAACTATTTCTGATTTTTTGAAGTATGTTGTCTATTCAGCAGACTCTACACTACGCGCCTGTAGTTCAATGGTAGAACCGTAGCCTTCCAAGCTACTTGTGTCAGTTCGATTCTGATCAGGCGCTAATTTATTTTAACCCAAGACCGAAATCTTCCCACGCCACCCTTTC
>JAFEGU010000204.1 GCA_018239725.1 Verrucomicrobiota bacterium
CCTGTCGACGTTGAACTTTGAATAAACGGCAATAATCACAGCTGATTCCCATTCTCTCAATGTGGAAGTCTAGGAAATCTATCAAAAAAACAAAAGAGAGATTTTCGTTGACGCAGAGTTTTTAACGGCGGATCAGCTGCCAATTCCCAGCAAGTCGTCTTCTCCAAATCAAATGAAGACAAGAAAATTCAATTTAGCTATTTTATTTTTTATTAACAAAATTTGGAAGCAAAAGCGGAAAAAAGGGAGATCATCATGAGACAGCTTTTAGTGCTTGGCGCAGTTTTGCACTTGGGACTTTTGCAAGCTGACACACCGCTTGTATCACCAACTTTCTTTGACGACTTCCTTTGCGAACAAAAACAGGACCTTGCCGATGCTGGCATGACAAGCACCTGCACCGGCAGCAATGTTAATCCGCCTGGGCCACCGGGACCTCCGGGACCACCACCGCCTCCTCCAGGACCTCCTCCTCCACCGCCGCCGCCCCCAATCAATCCGATCCCTCCTGCTCCTGTAACAGGTTATTTGCCCGTTGTCTTTTCTAATCAGACTGGACAGCCCGATGATCAGATTTACATCTTAGGAGTCTATAACGACAACAAGCAGTTTTTAACGCTTTCCGGAGCTCCATTTCCAGGAGCTATGCACACAGTCAATATTACCCCATCGACCTATTCTGCATCTCCATTCTTTTCGTACCCTCTCACAAGCCTTCCTAAGTCCACGACGGGAGCCACGACTGGCAACCATGACTACTTAGTCTATCTCCCGCCTGTTTCCACTAATGGAAGAATCTATTTTTCAATAGGAAATCCATTATGCGCCCTCACTCAATCAACTGTTTCTATTTCAATCGGCAATGCATTCAATGATCCTAACTACAACGTCCTATATGACTTTGCTGAAATTGCCTATATTTACCCTCAGACGCCTGCCTGCCCTGGCTGCCTAAATTGGACTGCAACCATTGACACCACGCAAGTCGACAGTTTTTCGTTACCTATTAAATTAGGCTTCTTTGATTACCAGTCAGCAACACCTACCGCTATTATCCCGTTTACACCAACTAGTTCCAATACATCTCCAGCAGGCTTTTCAACAAATAGAGACACCCTCATCTCAACCATTGTCACAGGACTGACAAGTCCATACTGGAACCAATTGGCTTTGCCATTTAGAACAGACCCCTATAATGCCGGATCGACACCTACCACTTACTTGCGCATCATGTCTCCAAAAAACGGAGGGCCGCCTCCTTCTCAGCCTCTGGGGAATTACCAACTTCCAATTTTTCCTCTTGATTACCTGAGCAATGCTGCTTATGGAATTAATTATCTGAATACGCTTTACACTTATTATGCATCTTCCGGCTCTAACGCCCTCTACATCCAAGCGGATACAAATGGTGGATCTCAACAAATCTACAAGGGACAGACAAGTGGAGCTGGAGGTACTTTTACCTTCACATCAACGACCGTCCCAACGAATATAATTACCCTGTCTCAAGCTTCCATCACTCTTAATCAAATGTTTTCCGGAAACGCACCGATGTCAGGAACCTCCGGGATTACCCCAGGCGGGGATGTCGGCCTTGTCGCAGATTATTTCTCCAGCGCATTTGTTGTAGGATTATTAGGACAAACCGGTCTTTACAATACGGCTGGAGCTCCGCTGAACGGAACAACTCTAACAGCGCATAAACCAACGACCGCCTTACCACCCACTCCCTATTACACCCCACCTCCAGCTCCATTTTCACCAGGGATCTGGTATGATTTATTTGCTCAAGTCCTCCACGCCAATGCGATTATGCCGGCACCGCCTGCCGTAGGTCCGCCGTTGCCCACAGTTGGTTTGTGCTACGCCTATGACTTTGATGATACGCTGGGGATGAGCAGCGCGCTAGCTCCTCCCGCATCGACGCAAGCGGACGAGTTCAATCTCTACGCTATGTTAATCTTAGGTCCTGTGCCAACACTGCCGACAGGCGTATTTGATGACTCAGCATCCTATTCATTGACTTTTACATTTCCCCCGAGCAATACCTTTGGATATCGTCAAGGCAGCAGTGGGACATTTACATCAGCAAGCTCTGGTGTCACAATTCCAAGTGTTACTTCAACAAATACAAATCCTTTTCAGATCCAATATAACGGAAATATCTATACGGTTTTCCCGAAATATCAATTTTTACGCCCTATCGATCAGTATACCACACCCCAAAGCGCTATTGTGAACGGAGTGACATTCACTCCTAACTCTGCTTCCGCTCCCACAGCCTTTACTATTGCATTGCCAGGAGCGTAACGCGCTTTCCTCTATTCCCGATGAGAACTCGCAGACGAGCCTCACCGGGAATAGTTTTCGGGAATTCAGAGTTGATATAAATTAATTTAGCGCGTAAAGTGCACTTAAGGGAGAGTGGACTTTTGCCCCTACGGCGGCGGCATATTCCAAGCTATACTTTTATGACAGCTCCTCTCCATATGGTTTTTAGCAGCAACCCCTCAAAAGGGAAGGAATACTATGGATGGAAATAAATTGAAGGAAGGGGTCTCCGTGAAGGAAATCGAATCCTTTGCAAAGAAACACCGCTTTGAGGTCTTCTTCTGCTTAATCTTCGTTCTTGCTTGCTTCTTCAGCTTTGTGATGTGGGGCCCATGGTGGACAATCATCGCTGCAACAGCAGGAGGAGTCGTCGGAGTGCTGATGCCTGAAAAAGTTGGCGGAATGAGCCAAAAGATCTTCCACTTTGTCTTCAAACAAGAGCAAACCACCCAGCTGGTCCTAGGGATTGTAGGACTGATCCTTGCAATTTTTATCCCTCCGCTGATTTTCCTCCTATTAGGCCTTCATGGAGGAAAAGACTTGCACAAGATGGCTTCGCAATTTGGCTCTGGGCACAACCCATAAGAAATGTCTTAAGCGGCTTCTCTTTAAAGGAGCCGCTGACTTTCTCTCTCTCTTAAGAATTCTTTACCAGTTCAGCTTTTCGCTTGATGATGTAATCATATAGTGAAAGCTTCCCATCCTGAAAGGTCCGCTGAAGAACAGAATAGGCTTCAGGATCGAACATTTTCGAAGAAGCTGTCGCTGAAGTCCAGCCGGCGTTCGCCAGCAACTCGTCCCATGCGGCCAATTCCCCTGCAGAGGAGCCAACCTCTTTCTCTAAAGCGGCTATCCGGATCAGATTATAAGCGTAGAGCAACCCGCCAGAGCGGATCATTTTGTCGCGGTTCTCCCAGAACTTCGTGTCTTCGGCCATTTTTGATTTCAAGCTTCTTGCCGCAACTAAAGCTTCATTCAATTTTCCTTGAGAGACCAGAAGGGAGGTTTTAGAAAACTCGGTATAATAGGGGGAGAGCAAATTGCCTGTCCTTTTCCAGGACTGCTTGGCAAACGTCTCTGCATTTTTGGGATCGTTGATGGTCAAAAAGTGCTGGGCGACAAGGGCGCCGAATTTGGCCTGAAGCTCAGGAGTTCTCTTTAAGGGCTTTTCGAGCTTTTTAAAAAGCTCGTCATTGCTGATTTTAGCAGCGACCCATGCTGAATAGGCTGATTGGGCCTCAATGAAATCGGAGCGTCGGCTGCCGGAAAACTTTCCGGTGACCTGGTAAAGGGCGAACAAAAGGACCAATACGGAAGCGATCGAGATAAGAACGGTCTTGCTGTGCTCGGAAATCCAGTCAATGCAAGCAGACTTGGCAAAAGCTATCCGGCCAATCGGCAGCTTATCTTCAAGCATAAATACTCCCCCTTAAAGGC
>JAFEGU010000205.1 GCA_018239725.1 Verrucomicrobiota bacterium
AACAAACCTAATTTGTAATTTTTTCTTTGAAATCGAACGAAAATATTTAGAAAAAAACGGTTATATTAGCCTCTGGGGAGGCCATGATGGAAAGAGAAATGAAAGGAGTGTGAGAAAAAGCTTAAAGCAGCCATTCTGGTTTCCTTTAAAGAATGAGCTCATTATAACAACTCTTGTATTTCAAAGCACTAAAATCATTTTTATGGATTCATTACCGATCAAAGCAACGAGCAAGGGGCTTGTCCTCTGCGTCAAAGTGGTGCCCAAAGCCTCGCGCAACCAGATCTCCGGCTGGGAAGGCGAGGAATTGAAGGTCCGGCTCAATGCTGTTCCTGAAAAAGGAAAGGCCAATGAAACACTGATCGCCTTCCTTGCCAAAGAGCTCGCCATCTCCCAATCCCAGATCCAGCTTGCAAGCGGAGAGACGAACCGCCACAAGCGGCTTCTCATTACAGGCCTCTCATTGCAAGACTGTGAAAAAAAGCTAACATGCATCCTAGCTTCAAACAAGTGAAGGTTGCACGAATCCCCTAATTTCATTTATGAGGAAAGAAAATAACAGGATGATAGGATAGTCAGGATCTCTTATTTCTCCTATCCTGTCTATCCTATCATCCTGTTATTTTCTTTCTTCTTTGTAAAAAGGGTGATGCGTGATCAAGGTCTTCATTTTCAGCGGCCTGATGGTTTTAGGGATCCTGTTCTCGCAATGGATCGACATCAGCGCCTACCGAGGCTTGCTCCAGACCCTTACACTGACGGCCCTCGGCTACATCATGATCGAGGTCGGCCTTGAGTTCACAATCGACAAGAACAAGCTCGCCAGTTACGGAAAAGACTATCTGATCGCGATGACGGCAGCAGCCTTTCCATGGATCTTGTGCACACTGTGGATCTGGTTTTGCTTCGATATCAACCTTTCGCAGGCAACGATCGTTGGAAGGTTTGCAGCGCCAACTTCCGCAGGGGTCCTTTTTACCATGCTGGCAGCAGCGGGACTTGCAAAAACGTGGGTCTTCAAAAAAGCTCGGATCCTTGCCATTTTTGATGATCTGGACACCGTTTTGCTCATCGTGCCTCTGCAGATGCTGCATATCGGCCTCCGCTGGCATGCAATCGGACTGCTCGCCGTCATTGCACTTCTCTTATACAGCGCGTACAAGTTCCTGCATCAGATTAAACTACCAACGGGAAGATTTTGGCTTGTCGGTTATGCTGCCATCTTAACAATCCTCTGCGAGATGTTCGAGAAAACGACCATGATCAACATCGAAGTCTTGCTTCCTTCATTTGCCCTGGGTTGCATCCTGCACAATCCTCATTCTCCCAATCAGAAATTAAGGCACAGGCATGAACATTCTTATATGGAACCTGAGCCCGTCTACGACTGGCGCCTTGACGCTGCGATCAAATACTTCTACATGTTCTTAGTCGGCTGCTCGCTTCCCAAAATAGCCGTTGGACAAGTGGACTGGCTATTCCTTTTAGGCCATGTCCTAGCGCTTACTTTCCTCTCAAATCTCGGAAAACTCTATCCGATGCTCTGCTACAAAAAAGAGGCCTCGTTCAAAGAGCGGGCAGCGCTTAGCATCGCGATGTGGCCGCGCGGAGAAGTTGGGGTCGGGGTTCTTTTGATCTCGGCTAATTATGCGCTGCCTGAGATTGTGATCCAGCTAGCAGGAATGAGCTTAGCGCTCAACCTCTTCCTGACAGGGTTCTTCATCTATCTGGTCATTTGGATTTTAAAGAAGCGAGGACCTCTGCTGAGGTTTGGATCTTAACCCCTTTGGCAGCCATCGCCTCATACGCCTTAGCTTCGTCGCCAGGCTGGAGGTTGATCGGACGGCAAAGATCGGAGATGACGATGACCGTATAACCGATGTCCACAGCGTCGAATGCAGAGTACAGAACACAGTATTCCGTGGCGACTCCAGCTAGATATACCTGGGAGACATTCCGGGTTTTTAGAAAATCGCTTAATCCTGTCGACTTCCGGCGGGCATTATCAAAAAAAGCGCTGTAGCTATCGATCCACCGGTCTGTCCCTTTGTAGAAGCAGCTTGCGATTGCCTCTTTATTGAGAATATCGACCAGCTCTGCTCCTTTTGTTGCGCGGACGCAGTGGACAGGCCATAAGATCTGTTCCACATCTTTGATCTGGACGACATCGCCAGGATTTTTACCAGGATGATTGACTGCGAAACTGCAGTGATCGTGCGGATGCCAATCTTGCGTCGCAACGACCAAGGAAAATTGGGTAGCGAGCTGATTGATCGCTGGAACAATTTGATCAGCCTCGGGAACGCCTAGGGCGCCACCTGGCATAAAATCATTTTGCATATCGACGATCACAAGCGCTTTCACAATTCTTCAAGTCCTTTGCTTTTTTAACTCTTCAATGAGCTTTAACTTGATCTCATATAAAGATCTTTCCAATCCGACAAAGTAGGGCTGCGGATAGAGGAATCGGCGCATCCCCGGATGGAACATTTCCAGCTCGTCGAATGTTTTTTCCCGGATCTCTTTTAATGCAGGAGAACTATAGACCCGTCTGCCTTTGGAAAAGACTGGCACGAGAAGATCGCGATAGGACATCTCCCCCGTTGCAAGCTGCGAGCGTGTAGGATCTAATGGATCAATGAAATGGGACCTCGACTTCAGTTCTGTGTGGATATCGTAGACCATATCAGCGATATTTCCCCGATCGTTGAAATAGCGGCGCACTTGGAGGATGCCCGGGTCTGTCATTTTCACAAGCTGTTCTGAGACTTTGACCTTGTTGTGCCAGACACCCTTGTCGTCCCTGATTGCGGAGAGCTTATAGACCCCATCGAGCGCCGGCTGGTCCTTTCCTGTGATAAGATTGGTCCCGACACCCCAAATATTGATCTTAGCTCCTTGGTGCTTGAGATCGCTAATGATCTGTTCATCGAGCTCATTGCTCGCCATGATCTTCGCTTGAGTAAAACCTGCATCGTCGAGGAGCTTGCGGACTTGGATGCTCAAATGGGCCAAATCGCCAGAGTCGATGCGCACGCCGCCCATCTCGATCTTTTTTTGGCGCAATTTCTTTCCTACTTCGATCGCTTTTTTAACACCTTGGATCGTATCGTAGGTGTCGACGAGGAAGATGCAATTGCGGGGCATCACATCGGAAAAAGCTTCAAAGCTATCGATCTCCTCATCAAATGCCATGATCCAGCTATGGGCATGGGTGCCTCTTACAGGGATTTCAAACAACTTGCCTGCTAGGACGTTCGATGTCCCCTCGCATCCACCGATGTAAGCAGCTCTGCTGGCTGACAACGCTCCATCAATACCTTGCGCCCGTCTCATCCCGAACTCAACGACAGGATCGGGCCGCGCCGCCCAGCAGAGCCTCGCCGCTTTTGTTGCGATGAGCGTTTGAAAATTAATGATGTTCAGCAATGGGCTTTCAAGCAGCTGGGCATGGAGGATCGGCCCTTGAACCCTAACGAGCGGCTCGTAAGGAAATACAGGGGTTCCCTCAGGAACTGCATCGATATCGACCTGAAACGAAATTTTGCTTAAGTAATCTAAAAACCCCCTTTCAAAAAGAGGATTGCCATCATCCGACTTAAGCTGCTCAAGGTAGCTCAAATCGCTGGCCGAATATTGGAATTGATCGAGAAACTCTAAAAACGTTTCAAGGCCCGCAGCAACGGCAAATGCTCCGTTGAATGGTTTTCTTCGAAAAAACAGATGGAAGACCGCTTCCTTCTCAGCTATCTTCTTCTTCCAATAGCCATAGGCCATTGTCAGCTCATAAAGGTCGGTCAGCAGCGAAAGGGATTCCCGATAGATTTTCTTAAGGAGATTTTTGGAGTCCATTCGCCTCAGGGTGCTCTTTCAAAATTTCCGCTCTGCGCGCGTCAAGATAGTCGACCCGCGCTTGGATCTGCTTCTGCATCTCCCGGTCCAGCTCAGCTTGCTTATAGGCCCACCGAGCTTCCTGCTTCATATTCTGCTGAAACTGCCAACGCATCGCATTATTCTCATGACGGGTCGCCGATGCCTCGTACCGGTTCTTCAGATCTTTCAATTGCTTAGTTTCTTTGTCGATCTGATCGAGCTCTTCCTTCCAATCGACTTCTTCAGCAGCCAAAATATTGTCAGGTTCCGCTGCCTCAACACTTAAGGATGCGCAAGCCGCATGAAAAAATGCAAGCGTTACCGAAGCCAGCCTCAATATTTTCCACCCTCCCATTGCAACATCCTCCCTATATCATCACTCTTACCCGACTAATAGCTGCTCTCAATAACAAAAGCAAGCTTGACGTTTGAACTTTCGATTGTATAGTGAAAAAAAAGAGGAAGACCGATGGCCCATGAACATTCATCGCCTTGCTGCCAAGGCCATACTCCGCAGACCCATGGCAAAGCTCTGTATATCTCAATTGCCATTGCATTCATCTTCATGCTGATCGAAGTGGTCGGCGGATGGATCGCGAACAGCTTGGCGCTGATCAGCGATGCGCTCCATCTATTCACCGATGTCGGCGCGCTGTCTTTAAGCTTGATTGTCCTCCGGATCGCCCACTGGCCTAAAACTCCGAGCATGAGCTACGGCTACCAACGGGCTGAAATTCTAGGCGCGCTAGCAAGCGCCCTTTCCCTTTGGGCGCTTTGCGGCGTGCTGATCTATGAAGCAATCATGCGTTTGATCACACCAGAGCCGGTCCAAGGCCCCATGGTCTTTGTCATCGCCACAATTGGCCTCTTTGCCAATCTGATGATGATGCGCATCTTGCATCCGTCCCAAGGACAAAATATCAACATCCGGGCGGCCTATCTCCATGTCCTCGGCGACTTGCTCGGCAGCGCAGGGGTCATCATCGGCGGTGCTGTCCTTTGGTGGACCAAGTGGTACCCGATCGACCCGATCATCACGATCCTTTTCAGCTTAGGGATTGTGTACGGTTCAGGAAAGATTATCCGGGAATCAGTCTCGATCTTGATGGAGTCGGCCCCAGCAGGGATCGATCCTTTGAAAATTGAGCAGGACCTCTTAAGGATCAGCGGCGTGCGCGAAGTGCACGATTTGCATGTGTGGGCTGTTTCCCATCAGAAAATTGCTTTAAGCGCCCATCTCGTCGCTGAAAACACCCATGGCGCCCTCAGCGAGGCCCACCGGATCGTCGAGTCCAATTACGGCATCCGCCATATGACATTCCAAGTCGAAGATCCTGAGCAGTTCGAATCAAAATATTGTTATGACTGCGCAATTAAATAATACAGTCTTAAAATGTAAAAATTACCCCGCCACCTATGCTATATTGCCAAGCACTCTTATCCCCTACACTTGAACTTAATTGAGGCCGATATTCGCTTTCTACAAGTCCTAGAGAAGGATATCTGCCAAAGACATTGATCGCTAAACATTCAATGATCCGACTGACAATTCCCATTTCAGCATTCCAGATCGCGTTGACATTCCGTGTAAAATACACTAGGTCTACATTAGAAAAGCTGTTTATACCCGTTGCCATTAGCTTCATCGTTAAAGAATTGATCCCCACACCCCCGCCCATACCTGCATAAAGATTTATCCATCGACTTTTAAAAAAGTCGCAATAGAGATCAACCATAAACTGGTCTGAGTAAAATTCTATTACCGCATTGTTAAACACTTGCGGTGCATTGACATCAATAAAATAATTTCTAACTTTTCTTTCACCTTCAAAGACGTGTGTATAATGAAAATCAACCCTCAATGGAATAGATGAAGTTCCGAAATTCTTACCAACGAATAGATCTAAAGATGGAACTCCTTGCCCACCCTGTTTATCTCGTTTAAAACCTGGAGTGTCATCCTGTTTAAGGGCTAGAAGATCCAATTCGAAAAAGTAATGGGTATAAGCTGCATTGGCCCCAATATAATAGTTCTTTTCTTTTAGCTTTTTTCTCTTTGAAGAAGGAAATTTTTCCTGTGTATCCGTCATGCCATTTTGGTTCGATGTGCCGCTCGCTAAAGAAATAGGCTGGAGTTCTTGGTCCTCTAAATAACCGAATCCATACTCCTCATCCCAGTCCATTTCCTCATTAGTCCTGCACTCCGCTTCCGATAGTTCTTCATCCTCATTAAAATCTTGAAAAAGCTGTTCTGAAAAAACTGGCAGAAAGAACGCAAAAGCGAAAAGCGAAAAGCGAAAGGTATCATTTCATAGGTTCCCTTATTTGGTGACAATGAACGTCTCAAAAAATATTAGGTCTCATGGCATTTAGAAAGATTTCTTATAACTATCCATCATTTCCGGTTTTTCTAAAACATTTTCACATGAACCTATCTGCAATCTAGAGAAGGCCGGATGGGAGAAAATGTTGAGATGGTTTTATCCAGTAAAAGAACGATTTCTTCGATAAGCTGGATCGGTTATACTGGCTAACATGCGTACAATCCTTTTTTCACTTTTTCTTTCGCTGCTCCCTCTTGACCTCTCCTATTGCGCAGAGGTTCCTGAATTTTCTTTGAAACAAAAATATCAAAAGGCGCACGCAGGCGACTTTATCGTTACCGAGCAGGACCATACATACAGCCTACTGTTCATTCGCGAGATCACCGCGGACCACCTGCTCTTGGAAGAGATCGCAGCTCCCGACACTCAGATCGACCTCAATACCATCGTTTGGAGCGATTGGGTCAAAGCAAAGGCCCCTGGCCATACCTCATGGACGCTTTACGAGATCGATGCCCTCTCCGGGAGTTTGATCGAAGCATTTTCTTACAGTAAACGGGGATGGCTTTACTTAGACGAGACCCAACAGTTTTTATCAAAACTCCTCTGCCTTCCCCTCACAAAACTAAGCGATGCCGAACGGAGAAAGATCGGTCCTCAGCCGCAATCGAATGAACAGGACCGGCGTGCTGTTTGGAACCCTCCTCTTACAGTTGAAGGAAAGAAACAGCCCAAGCCTCAATTTGACGTTTGGAAAGGGGTATGGCCCGAAGATGGGACACAGATGGGCAAATGCAATGTCGAGCTCTACTTCTCAAAGGCCGATCCTGCATTTCCATTTCCCTATTGGATCGAGATCAAAAGCCCCCATTACGCCTTCAAGCTGCGCTCCATCGATTCGGGCAGTGGAATCGCTTCTGCTTACACGGGGGCAATTCCCCACCGACCGCCCCAATTTGCCTCTCCGCTACAAAAAATAGAAGGCGCTTACCGCCTATCGATCAACTCCCCGCTTTATTACCAAACCTTCCATCTCTACGCGATCGACCTGTCCGATCCGGTAAGGAAGACCATCCCGATTCCCCATCAGCTAAAAAGAGAGGCAAAAGGGGAAAAGGCATTTCTCCATCTCTCTGAAGAGAGTCTATCTGCTCGCCTAACTTCCGGCCACCGGTACCAGTGGGTCCTCATCCCGGAAGAAGATGGAAGGGTCTACGTCGAATCGGACGAAGTATTTGTGTGGAAATGAAAGATCCGGCTAGCTTAAGCGCCAGCCGGAAAACGGAAGGTCGTAGCCTCAAGCCACAACTAAACAATTAGTTAGAAGCGCCTTCTGTTTTAGTTCCATCGCCTTTTTTCTCAGGGGGAACAGTTACCTCAGTTTTTTTCTTCAGAGCTTCCACCCTCGCTTCCAAGTCAGCCACTTTAGGAACGACAGGAGTTGTGCAATTGTCAATAGCCCGTGTGAACCATCCAATCGGCTGCCCCTTGTTGTCGACGATCTGACAAAACCTCTGGACCGACCAAGCCGTACTCCCGAGGATTTGCAGCAGCATCTTAGTCTGCAAGGTCTCCACTTTCCCCCAAAGATCTCCAAGCTCCTTGACGTGACCCACAGCAGTCTCATTCGTCTTCGTTATTGATGCGTTAAGTTCGCTTGCATGTCCCTCTAAAAGAGTCTGATCAGTATACGCACGTGGCTTTGGAGCTAAAAACTCGATGACATTGCGCAACTCCTCTGAAAAAACCTTAGCTTTTAAGGCTGTTGCATAGAGTTGTTCATAAGTTGTAACAAAGCCTATCGCTTCTTGCAGTAAAGTTTCTTCCGATGGAACGGAAACACGAGCATTCTGCAGCTCGCTTGCACGTTGGTCCACCTGGCTTTGGAAAGCGCCTAATTTTGTGTTCGCAACACCTAACGCTTCAGATTCACTTTCATAAGCTTGCTTAGCACCGCGATAAGCAACCTCTTTTAAGTTCTCTAAAGTGATATTGGAAAAATTGGTTGTTGTTACAGCTGCCATAAATGCCTCCTAAATCCATATCGTTATCGATTTCAGCCTTTGGCATACCCTGCCCATTGATTGGACAGAGGCTACTGTCAACTTTCGATTGCACCATGTAAATTATCAGATTTTACATGGAGTGTTAAGTCATGAAACACAAGCGCTTAAAAATTGAAGAACGAGAGCAGATCGCAATTCTCCTAGCAAAA
>JAFEGU010000206.1 GCA_018239725.1 Verrucomicrobiota bacterium
TTAACGACAAAAGCCTTTTGCCCATCCCTAGCTTTTGCATGATCAGCTGTGCGAGGAGCTGATTGGCAATCTGTATGTGGAGAGTTGTGCATATACCTTTTCCTTCTTAAGAAGTTGTAGATCTTTTCTAAACCTGAACTTCGGGTCTCATCCTCTCAACTTCCACCTGTACTTTGTGAACGAAATGCACTCTACTATTCCACAAAGACAGATGCTGAGCGGATTAAACCCGAATTTCAGGTTAAATGGTCGACTCATCTAGAAGATCCCGCACGACTTTGCCGCTTTGCTTAGCTCGCCGACCTTTAGCTCGATGGTCCACTTTTTTGTGCCCATTTGAGAATTTTGTGACTGTATCATATCAATCGACCTCGTTACCCAAAGCTATTCACTATGGGACTCCTCGTTCGGATCGCTTTGATCTGATTTTGTCTAAAATTATCCTCTGGCCCCAAAAAAGTGGCACATCGAGTTTAAAGACCGCCAGGCTAAATAAGTAGCAAAGCCGTGCAATCCCCTACAAACATCATTTTATAAGCAATTATTTTAATTTGTCAAACTAATTGAAACTAACTAAAACAATTCTAAATTATATTCAAACTAACTTACAAATAATTGATCTATTAACAGAATTAATAATTCGATTTCGCTAAATTCGGTAATTTGGCATACTCCCGCGCCTTCTTTTCTAATTTTCACCCCATAACCAAAAGGAATGACCATGTCCAACTCTGTATCACCTCTTTGCCGCTTTGCAGTCCTCAATCAGCTTCAAAATCCTCATTGCGATACTGAACAACCCACTGCAAAATTGAAAAATCCTGTCCCTCCTCCAAAAGATCTACTCACTTCTTTTCAACAAGAACTGGACCTGCACCCCTCGAAGATCTCATTTCGGCCTGCTTCGCAATCTAATCCAACCAACACTGATCAATCTGAACAGTAGTGATAATCCCGCGAAGGCGCTTTTCTTAGCGCCTTCCCTCCTCCTTTAGCCTGTCTCTGCAAATAAAAATCTCATTAAGATCATTTTTGTTTTTTGTAAATATTGCAATTTGTTAGGTTGTCTTGTTCTGAATGCTGATTTGGATTTTCACAACCAGCGTTGAGTGAAATACCGACCAGCATGCAGAAATGCTTCCTATTATCGGGAGGATTAAACCAACAATGTCAACAGACCGAGCGTGATTTAGCTGATTGTGATTACGTGGGCTAACTCATTCCGGACTAAATATAACTAGAGAGAAACGATCATGACTTTTCTACATAAAAAATCACTCCTCACCCTTTTATCTGGACTTTCCCTGATATCTGCTTCCCTTTCTGCCAACGACACCGATACAGCACAAGAGAGCTTTCCTTCAATCGAAGAGCATGTATCAGTCCGCTCTCGTCCTATTGATGAAGAAAAACGGGAAGTGATGAACCGTCTGCGCTCCATCGAAAGAGAACAAGAGGAGAAGCAAGACAGCCCACCTTCTCTTTATCGCCGAGCCAATGTAAAGACAAATGCAGAGCAGTCTCAATTCCGTTTTGCTCCCCGCATTGCAGAAAAGCTCCAATTCCAGCTGGCATCTTATCCGACTAATTGCCACTGGCTGACAAGCATTAGCGACACTGGCAAGACAATTGAAATGGAAGACGGATCCCATTGGGAAGTTGTCGGAGCTGACCAATATATTCTTAACTTCTGGAGAAGAAGCGACAGCCTCGTAGTCACCCCTAATTACAACTGGTTCTCTTCTGGCGATTATTATATCACCAACAAGAGCAACAACACCTATGTCCGCGCCAACCTTTACATCGGCCCGATGGCATTTGGACAATATTCCCATTGGATTGTCGGCATCGACCATGTCACAGGCCACGTCACTTTAGAAAACGGTGTCACATGGTGTATTGCATCAAAAGACAGTTATGTATTCAGAGAATGGGCAGTCAACGACCATATCATCCTTGGAGTCTATGATGCCTGGTTCAACTCCTTTGATCATATCCTGATCAACGTCAACATGGACACTCACGTCCGAGCAAAACAATATTAATCGCTGAACCGATAGAGGCTTTTATGGCATCGCTCGCAATATCAGCAACAAGACCTCAGCCCCAACTTCCAGATCTTCGCAATCAAGCGAACCAGGAATCTGGCGGCATGATGGACACAGTGCGACGAATCACTCCGCTAATCCTCGGATTAATCGCTGGAATCGGAAGTTCGATTATTCTCGGACCCATCTCAGGACTGCTTATTGGCGCAGGAATAGCCCTCGTCACTACACTATCAACCAACGCAGTCAGTTCCATTTGGGACTCTTGCCAGCATTCGCACTCTGATGGAAACCAAGCGCCGTCAATGCCTTGGTACCGCCAGATCGTTAACTGGATCCCAACAGACTTTGGCTCTTCCGACCTACATCCATCTCGCGCGCATGGACATGTTGGCGTTGGTGGAGGTCACTTCCGCGAACATGTCGATAGAGGCTTTGGAGGACCACCTCCGACTGGCGCTCAAGGACATGTCGGTGTTGGCCGAGGCCATGCGCCGAATCCTGGACATGGCGGACCACCGCCTCAAGGTCGCGGCGGACATGTTGGCGTTGGCGGAGGTCATGCGCCTCCTCCAGGACATGGCGGAATGCCTGCGCCTCACGGTGCTCCAGGACATGTCGGCGTTGGCGGAGGTCATGCGCATCCTCCAGGACATGGCGGAATGCCTGCGCCTCACGGTGCTCCAGGACATGTCGGCGTTGGCGGTGGACATATGCAACCTCCTCCTGGCGGACATGTCGGCGTTGGCGGAGGTCATTTCCATTGATCGAAACCCTCTTCGAGTTCTTCGAAGAGGGATTTTTTTACAAAATTGTTTGTCCATAATTTTTTAACTGCTATATCTATACACAAACAACATGAAATTCGGGAATTTGGCAAGGAGGCAGCATGAATTTGGGCCAGGCTAAGCCGGCGTCGAAGCAGCTCAACTTGAATAAGTTTAAGCGATGCAGACGGGTCTCAAAGTCATTGCATGACCTACGCAGCAAAAAACCGATTATTCATGTTGTTTGTGTGTATAGACCAAAGTTTGACATTGAGTATTCGGAACTCCCTGAAGACGCAGTCAACTTACCAGAAATTCTGTTGCAATCACCAAGGAGCAAATAAGTATGGCTAAAGCAAAAGAACCTCGTAAAGAAGACAAGAAAAAAGCTCAGAAGTCTTTAAAAGAAAAACGATTAGCTAAACAGGAAAAAAAGAAATCGAAATAAGCCTCTGCGCTGTATTCCATCTGCAACACCCTCATTTCTGAGGGTGTTTTTTTTAATCTCCCCTTTTCCAAATTGCAACACTTCGGCTATCTTTTCCGCCTTTCCCAAACGATCCAACCATTGGAGTTCTCATATGGCCCACGCAGTAAGCTTGAAACGAGCACACTCGGAAGAATTCGAAGAGATCAAAAGACAACGGACATCGGTCGACCACACCCCTCTTTTTTTTACTATTTACGGACAACTTGAAGCTGACGAAGGACATTCATCCGCCGTCCAGATTGCCGAACTGCTATCCACGAACCAAGATATCCTTATACCATTCCAACAATCCTCCATTAGAGAGGCTACTGTCAACTTTCGATTGCACCATGTAAATTATCAGATTTTACATGGAGTGTTAAGTCATGAAACACAAGCGCTTAAAAATTGAAGAACGAGAGCAGATCGCAATTCTCCTAGCAAAA
>JAFEGU010000207.1 GCA_018239725.1 Verrucomicrobiota bacterium
GTGTTGTGAGTGAAGACCAGTACTGGGTCTGGCTCCGCGACGCCGTATACTTTCCAAAAGGAGTTCCCGGGACATACGACAGGCTTATCTGGAAAAGCGCCATCAAAAGCCGTTATCCCGGCATCGCTGTGCTGCCCGTTTTAGCATCCGGGAAGATCGCATTGAACTTGAACTATCGGCATGCAACACGTTCTTGGGAGATTGAGCTTCCGCGCGGACTTATCCAACCGGAAGAGACCTTAGAGCAGGCCGCTAGACGCGAGATAAAGGAAGAAACAGGGATGATCCCTTCAAGTCTTGCGTTGTTAGGAGAGGTTGCTCCAGATTCTGGCGTCCTCTCATCGATTGTTCCTGTTTTCATAGGAAAAATTGCTTCGCAGGGAGAGTCCAGTCCTGACTATTCTGAAGCCATCGCGGGTGTGCAATATTTTACGAAGCAAGAACTGAAGGAAGGCCTTATCAAAGGCTATGTGGAAGTGCTTATCGAAGGGAAAAAAAGGCAAGTCCCACTTCGGGACTCTTTCTTGACGTTTGCACTCTTTCAAGCAGAGCTGCGCCTTCTGCTTTAAAGTCTCTCCAATCTTTCGCATTGATTTGCTAACTCTTTTAATCCGGTATACCCTTTATGCATCAACCTATTGAACAATTGCCAAGCCAACATCTTTTAGACCGTTGCGCAGAGGCGTGGGGACTTCGCCATTTCACATTTGTCCGCAAAATGGAAAACATCGTCTATGCCTGCGATTCGGACCAGGGAAAGGTCTTTCTCCGCCTGACCACGCCATTACGACGGACCCGGGCGGAGATCGAAGCTGAGCTGAATTGGATCGCACATCTTGCCACTTGCGGGTTAAATGTCCCCCGCCTGCGGGTGGACAAGAATGGAAACCAGATCCTCTCTTTAACTGAAGGACCTCATCATTACGAGGCGGTCGCCTTTTCAGAAATTGTCGGCGTCCATCCAAATAAAGAGACCGCCTCTGATCCAAAATTTTTAAAGACCCTCGGGACCTTGATCGGGAAGATGCATTTGGCCAGCCAGTGCTACGATTCGGCGCATCAAGGGGCCAAGCGGGAAGAATGGTTTGAAGAGCGGGGGCTTCGGCATGCCCTGACAGCCGCAGCCAGTTCTGATCAAACAGCACTGCGAAAGCGGCTGGAAGATGCCGTATCTTGGATGAAGCAGCTTAGCAGGAGTTTGGAGAACTATGGACTTGTCCATGCCGACCTCGGCGCTCTCAACCTCTTCATCGGAGAAGACAGCACGATCAGCATCATCGACTTCGACGACAGCTGCTACCACTGGTTTGCCTTCGACCTTGCCATAGTGATCTTTTCGATGGCAGGAAGGTTCGGACATGCGGCACAGAACCAGGAAGAGGAGATGTGGCTGAACCATCTTCTGGAAGGATACCGGACTGTCCTACCGATCGATGAAAAAGAAATCAGCCTGATCCCGAAGTTTATTGATTTTGCTTGCTTGAGGCTCTTCTTCTGGATCGAGCACCATGAAAAGCTGAACACCTTCCACAAAGACGCTCTAGAAAAGGTCGCTCAGCAAAAACAATGGCTCATGGGAAGGCTTTAAAAGTCTGTCCATGATGCAGCCTATTTAGCTATTTGAGATTCGTATCTAAAGAAGCAGTTGGAAAGTGGCCTTAAAAAAGAAAGGATGGCCAGGTAATTCCGGCCATCCTATTAGTTTCTTGAATCAACTTCTGAGCGCTGCGGCGTCTTTTATCCGTAAAATAATTCGATGCACTCTTCTTCCCCTGAGATCAGAGGCAATTGAAGCGATTCGTCCAATGTGACCCACAAATAATCTTGGTGCTCTACTGGGTTGATCGTGACATCGGGCGTCTCTTTGACTGTTGTTTCAAAGACATGCAAAATCACATCGTTTGCTTCGCCTTTAGCATACACTTTTCCAAAGTAGCGCACTTGGCTCCCATCCAACTCAATCCCTGTTTCTTCAGAGACTTCGCGGATGACCGCTTTTTTCGCTGTTTCACCAGGATCAAGCTTTCCACCAGGGATCCCCCAGGTATTGCCTTCCGGCTTGTTAAATTGTCTTTTCAAGAAGAGGACTCGGTTGCCATCTTTAATGAAGCAGATCGAAACTTCCATTTTGGATGAGAAGTTTTTAGGCGGAACTTGGAACACAACTTGAGCATTTGCAGAGAGCGAAAATAAAAGCGCAAAAATTGTAATTATTTTCTTCATTCAAACCCCCGTTTGAAATTATTCAAAATTATGTATATTATACTTAATTAGACTGTTTATGTAAACGAGTCGACTTTTATTTAATTACCAACAAACTAAATTGCGATGGAATTATTTGAAAATGGAGTTTGTAGTTGAAAAAGAAGCTCCTACAATGAGTACAAGATTTTTCATTGAGAGGTCAAAACCTTTCTGTAATGGATATGTCGAAGAAAAGATTTTGTTCGGACAGACTCAAACTCTATCCCCAACTTTGCCTCTGGTGAAAAGAAAATTTTAGAAACAACCTGAAGAATCGGGAGTTTAGTAAGGAGGCTCTTCAATCGCTTCGAATCAACGCACACTTTTACTAGAATAGATGCTTGAAAGACTGCAAAAAAACAGGAATCTGATAGGATATTGACTTGATCTCATTTTAGAGGACCTGAAACACTGATTGATGAGGCGGGGGCAACATTGTTGAATCGAAATTCTCTGCGGATCGCTGTATTGTCCGCATTACTTTCCCTTTTCACCTTTAAAGCCTATGGCAGAGGGGACGAGCAAGCTCCTTGCACGATAGGAAACTTTGCCCTTCCTGGATCCCAGCAACCTGGCGCATTCATCAGCTTTGGTCAAAACATTCTGGACCAGAACCAGACCCAAGTCTATTTGGATGGCATAGACCTCATTGGAAAGCACCAAAATTTCTATCTCATGGAAACCGGTGTCGTTTATGGGATCACAGACAATTTTTCTGCGTTGCTTGCCATACCCTACGCCGTAAGATTTAAGGAAGAGCATGAGCGTTCTTCTGGACTTGCCGATATTGCCCTCCAATTGGAATATGCGGTCTTCACAAAAGAGTTCTCATGCTCTTGCCATGAAGTCACAATCGTTGCTAATGCCTCCTTTCCCACAGGTTCAAGCCATAAATCGCCGCCGACCGGATTGGGATCTGTCCAATACTTCATCGGAACGACCTATTCCTACACAGGGCCTTATTGGCTTGCCTTCACTTCCTATGGCGCTGAATTACCAACTACACACCACGGAACAAGATTCGGTAATGAGTATCTCTACCAATTTGGATTTGGCAGGAACATCACCAACACCAAAAATTGGGTCCTCGCTTGGGTCGTTGAGTTCGACGGGACGTTTGAAGAGCGAAGCAAGGTCAAAGGAGTAACCGATCCTGACTCAGGCGGAAACCTCATTTATTTAACACCGTCTTTCAGCGCCTCTTCGAACAACTGGGCTTTTCAATTCGGCTTTGGATTTGCCATTCAGCAGAATCTCTTTGGACACCAGAATCGGAACAAGTACTTGGCTGCTTTTTCTATGACCAGAACGTTTTAATCGAATAAGTGAAGGGAATCGAATGGCATGCGTAAATATTTAGATCGAAATGCAGTTCCCCCCCTTGCTTTGACAGCTTATTTTTCTGTTTTATTTTCTTGCATATATGGAGCAGATGAAACGAATCCAACCTGTAAGACGGGAAACTTTGCGCTTCGCGATTCCCAGCAACCAGGGCCTCTGATCAGCTTCGGGCAGAACGTCATCGATCAGAATCAAACACAAGTTTTTTTGTACGGCGATGCCTTCATTGGAAAGCGGCAGCATGCGATCGATTTAGATGCCGGCGTCATCTACGGGATCACAGATGCCTTTTGCGTTGCCTTTACTCTTCCAGTTGCTATCGATTACAAAAATAATAGCGCCCACTCTTCCGGATTGGAAGACATCAACTTGCAATTGGAATATGCGGTTTATTCGAAAAGCGCACCCTGTTCGAGCGATCAAGTCACCATCGTTGCTAACGCCTCCTTTCCAACTGGTTCAAGCAGCAAGAACCCTCCTACTGGATTTGGATCGGTGGCGTACTTTATCGGTACAACCTACAACCATACGGGAGTCGACTGGTTTGTCTTTACCTCCTATGGAGCTGAATTTCCAACTACGCATCACGGAACAAAGTCTGGCAACGAATACCTGTATCAATTTGGAATCGGTAGAAATATCACGAACACAAAAGATTGGATGATTGCATGGATGGCCGAAGTCGACGGCACTTTTGAAGAACGGGATAAGGTCCTTGGACAAACCGATCCTAACTCTGGCGGAAATGTCATTTATCTCACCCCGTCCCTCTGGGCTTCTTCCAATGACTGGATTTTACAGCTAGGCTTTGGATTTGCAGTCCAACAAAACCTATTCGGAGATCAAAACCGGAACAAGTACTTGCTTGCTTTCAATATTCAGCGGACATTTTAGTCCTCTACTAAGAATCTGTTCCCACTCCTAACCAGTAACTACCGAAACAACTTGAAAATTCGGGCATTTGAAAAGCCCCAGTTCTCAGCTAGGGCTGCTTCACCTGCAGGATGGCTCCTCTTGCCGACTAAGGAGTTCTCGATTCCTATGAAAGGGTCTTAAGAGCGAACAACTTGATCGTTGCCGATAACTCGATTGAACCTCAGGCATGTTCGGAACCAGGATGGCGTCGGCTTAATTGATCGCGTAAAACATCCCCCGCCCCTTGAACCAATCCAAGTCACTCACCCTCCCTTAAGCGAGGGAGCGTTATTTTTTGATTCTTTTTAAAATCATTATAACCAACTAGATAAATACAAAGAAACAATGATACAAATCTAAATTAAAAATTTACAAAAAAATTAAAAAATGATATAATTCATTGAAGCAATTCATTAACTAGGCCATTAAAATGACATCCGAAGTTTCAGTAACACATAATTACACAACACATTCTTTTATGGGGCAAACCCCTTACGACGTTCTAATAGACGAGTCTGAAGAACTCACCTCTTTATTACGACAAGCAGAAAGCTACCAAGAATTGCCATTTGCTGAAAAATTAACGAAGGTCCAAGAGCTTGCTGTCAATGCCATGAGAAATGCTTGGGAAGGAAGTCTTTCAACTGGAGAAAATTCAGCCTTAGCTCGGTCCATCGTTTTTGAAAAGAACCCTCTAAGCAAAGCCCTAAAGGAAAAATGGGGCTGCTGCCGCTACCAATCTACACTATTTTTGCTCTTAGGTGAAAAAGCAAAATTAGGAACGAAGCATCTGCTCCAAAGTGTAAAATTAGACAGAATGAACACCTGTTTTAACGATCTGACCGACCCAGAGGGACATGTTCATCACATCAGCATCTTTGCCCTTAGCCTATCAGATCAAAAATACAACTACTCTAAAGACCCTTCTATTTTTGAAAGACCTAATGTCTATCTGCCTGGGGAAGCCTTTCTAGGTTACACCATTGATCCAGCTACCCAAGAATCCTGCCTCTATAGCCGTCCCAATGTTCATTTAATGGGGTCATTAAGCCACTATCGGCAAGAACTGGAAAAACTGGATCAATTTCGACGATTGTCTGCTCAAATAGAATCCTGTCTTAATGCTTCTCCTAGCAAAGAAGATCATTCCAAACTACTGGGATTTCAACGAACCGTTAACACAACTATTCAAGAAACAGAATCTAAGCTGAAAGAGTTCCAAGCTTTAGACGATTTTAAAAAGAGCATTTCGTAAAATTGGGTCCTCTACGGGTTGTTAAGTTCGACCCAACATTTGAAGATCGGAGAAGGGTCAAAGGGTAACTGATTCGACCTCTCGAGGAAAAGTCATTTATACCAAAACAACTTGAATAATCGGTTTTTGGCAAGCGCGGTTCGCGGCCAAGACCGCTTCACCTGCTCCTCACTACGAAGGTTCACTGGACCTTCTCGTGCATTCCTAGACTCAAAATTTTTTAAGCGAATGCGGTGCAAACGAAGTTTTGCAATTCCCTCTTTAGTTTTGCGATCCGTGCTTCCCTGACTTCCTCTGAGCACTTTGCTCGGACGGGATGGTCCCATACAGTGTTAGGCCATGCCGGATCGTTCTCATAGCGAGCGATCACATGGATGTGAAGCTGCGGCGTCTTGTTGCCGATTGCTGCGACATTGAGCTGGACCGACTTAAACTCTTCCCACATGACCTTTTGGACAAAATCGAGCTCTTGGAGAAGCTGTAGCTGATCTTCTTTTGTCAGGTCCATGATCCGAGAAATGCTGTTGCGGCGAGGGACGAGAAATAGCCAAGGATAATGCTGATCATCCTCAAAAAGGACGCGGCATAGAGGCAAATCAGCGATGAAGTGTTTTTTCTCTAGATTAGGATGAAGTGTGAAGGCCATCTGCAAACCTTTGGATGAAGTAAGTGGGAAAATCATTTTGAGCAATCTGATTGACGGCGCATTCAAGGCCATGGTGCCCAACCCGGTCCGCCATGATCCCTGTTCGCACGACAAGCGCTGCTTTCATTCCCATCCGAAGGGCGCCTCGGATATCGGTCTCCGGCGTGTCCCCTACCATGAGGATTTGAGCAGGATCCATAATGCGATGGTCTTGAAAATGGACAAGGGCCATCGCGTAGGCCATTGGATGGGGCTTGCCAATGTAGAACACCTGCCCACCCATCTCTTCATAGAGAGCAGCGATGCTTCCTTGTCTGACGACAGCTACAGGAGGATTGCCTTCATGCGCAAAACGATCGGGATTTGAACAGACCATCGGCAATTTCTTGTCGAAGACCTTTCTAACTTCTTCTCGGAACCGTTCTGGATCGGTCTGGTCGATCCCATCGATGTGCGGGACCGAGAGGTAGAGAAAGTCTGCTGCGTCAATATTTGCGGTCTCTTTGAAACCTGTCCCTTGAAAAATGGCCTCGTGGGAAGAAAACCTAGGATGGACGCCGCCGAAGAGAAAGTAGGCATTGTTTGGGGTTTTGAAGGGAAGTATCCGGTTCAAAAAAACAACTCTTGAAACCTCGCCCGATGTCACGAAAAAATGAAAGTGCTTGCCTTGGACAATCCCATGTTTTTGCAATTTGGCGATCTCATTGGACGCTTGCTGCGTCGTATTCGAAAGGACGCCAACGATCTTGCCGCTGGAGACTAACTTCTCCATAATCTCTTGTGCACCAGGGAGCAGGCCTGAACCGTTGCCGCCCCAAAACACGCCGTAGGCATCAAGAAGGACACCCTTATATTTGTCGGCAATCGCATCGATGCCTGGGAAAATTTCAATCGTTTTGCTCATGAGCAGTTGATCCTTAAAGAAAAGGAAGGATACCTTACCCCAAATTAGAGCCTGCCGTCAATTCAGATTTCGTCGAATTTTTGGATTATTTTGAGCCAAAAAATCGAGGAAATCTGAATTGACGGCAGACCCTAATATCCCCAGCAAAAATTTCTTTAAAATGACCAGTCATATATTTATATTTTTAATTTGACATCAGAGATCGAATAGGAAAGTTAAGACCGGTCATTTTTCTGTATTTTCAAAGCAAATTTGTATATAATAGTTGCAGTTCAGGTTGAGGCGGAATTGATATCAAGCAAATATACCGCGCCTGCTCCATCTAATTAGAGAGGAACATGCAGAAGCTGATTCAAGGAATTGTCGATTTTAGAAAGAATCTAACTGAAGACTGCCGGGAGATGTTCGCCAAGCTGGCATTAGGCCAAAAGCCTGACGCCCTCTTCATCGCTTGTTCCGACAGCCGGGTCGTCCCCAATCTCTTTGCGTCGACAAACCCGGGCGATCTGTTTGTCTTAAGGAACATCGGCAACCTCATCCCTCCGCTTTCAACTTCGTGTAAGGACAACAGCGCTTCTGCAGTGATCGAATTTTCTGTCCACACGCTCAATGTCTCCAACATCATCATCTGCGGCCATTCAGAATGCGGGGCAATGAAAGCCCTTGCCCAAGGTGTTGACAAGCACTGCTGCCCGAATCTGGATTCTTGGCTGAAACACGGTGAAGAATCTCTGATGAAGGTCAGGCAAGGGGTCACCATCAATCCAGCCCTTTCCGAAGAGAACCAAATCTCTCAGATCAATGTCCTCCAGCAAATGCAGCACGTTGCAAGCTACCCTTTTATCCTAGATCGGCTTGAAAAAAAGCAGCTGCGGATCCATGGGTGGTGGTTCGACATCGGCCAAGCAGATGTCTACTGCTATGAAGAGAGCATCCACCAATTCGTCTTGATCGACGAGAACGAAGCCAAATTGATTCTTGAAAGATTAGGCTAGCCTAAATTTTTTCTTTACTTCTCGAAAAAGGCGCCTTGAGCTTTTCATCTTGCCTATTCTGTTCCACTTTTTTATATCACATTCATTTTATAATAATTTCTTTAATTGTAGTTTTGTAAATTTTGTGATAAAATGATTACAGTCACTTATATTATTTATAAAAAACTAAAAAGGAATTATATATGTCTACAATACAACCTCGTTTTATGACAGGAACTATTCCATCGCAAGAAGAGTTCGATGCTCTATTCGATGAACTTTACCAAGATGGGGAATGCCTCGATTCATTAGCTCCGCTACGATGGTCGCTCCCTTCAGTCCCGAAAGACCCAATACCAGGCTTTTCACAAGAATCTTCTCCAATAAGTA
>JAFEGU010000208.1 GCA_018239725.1 Verrucomicrobiota bacterium
CAACCAACATGAAAAATCGGTTTTTGGCAGCGTCGGGCAGCCAATGACTTTGAGCCCGTCTGCATCGCCCAACTTATTCAAGTTGAGCTGTTTCGACGCCGGCTTCGCCAGACCCAAATTCAAGGCGCCTCCTTGCCAAATTCCCGATTTTTCATGTTGGTTGTGTATACTTGAGAAAAACTAGCAGCGGAAAAGTGCGGGCAGTTGTCTGGAGGTTGCATTCCGTCTCTTGCAATGAGGACAGTTTGCATGCCAGCTTTCTTTGCAGCATCTAATTCTTCGATGGAATCAGATAGGAAGAGGATCTTTTCAGGGGCAATTGCCAATTGCTCGGCGATGCGGACGTAGGAAAGGCTTTCCTTTTTCCCTCCGATGCAGGTATCGAAGTGTCCTGAGAAAAGGGGCGTCATATCTCCGAAAGGAGTATGGCCGAAAAGAAGCTTTTGCGCTTGCACGGAGCCGGATGAATAGACGTACAGAGAAATCCCTTGTCTTTTCCATTGCTCCAATTGCTCAAAAGCATCGTCATAGACGTGAGATAGAAAAGCGCCTTGCTCATATCCCTCTTTCCACATCATCCCCTGCAGAGATTTTAGAGGTGTGATCTTTTTGTCCTGCTCCATCCAAGAAAGGAGGATTTCCGATGCACGTTCTAGATCTGCATCAGAGGATTGGAGCACTTCTTCCACAATCTGCGCGACTGCCGGTTCCTCGGAATGGGAAAAGAGGTAGTCCTTAACATGCTTCTTAGCATAAGGGAAAAGGGTGTCGTGGACGAATGAGATCGAGGTGGTCGTTCCTTCGATATCGGTCAGAATCACCTCGATCGGTTCAGAGGCGCACACGGCAAGGGTCCAGAGGCAAACGATGTATTTCCACATTTTAAAACCTATCGTTGCGCTTGCAAAAGAAACGATGCGCGGTCCAAACTTCCTGCATCTAAGATAAAGGTTGAGACGAGCTCCGCTGGAGTGACATCAAAAGCCGGATTGAAGACTGGTGCATCTTTGGGGCTCCAGATCACGCTGCCAAAGCTGCCAGCTGCGCCGCGCACCTCATCGGACTTGCGCTGTTCGATCACGATAGCCTCTCCATTAGGACAAGCTGGATCGATTGTTGTGTAGGGTGCAACGACATGAAAAGGGATCTGGTGGTGGTGTGCTAAGACGGCGAGCGAGTAGGTGCCGATCTTGTTCGCAAAGTCGCCATTGGCAGCGATCCGATCTGCGCCGACGAGGACCCGGTCGATCTTCCCTTCGCGCATCAGCGTTGCCGCCATGCTGTCGCAGATCAATGTGTAAGGGATGCCGCTGCGCTCGAGTTCCCAAGCTGTCAGTCTTCCTCCTTGAAGAAGGGGACGGGTCTCGCAAGCATAGACATGGATGTTTTTACCTTGAGCATGGGCTGTTTTGATCACGCCAAGCGCAGTGCCAAGACCCGCTGTCGCCAAGCTGCCCGTATTGCAGATCGTCAGGATCTGCTCTCCAGGTTCGATCAAGGCAGCTCCTGCCTTTCCCATCCTCTCGCAAAGGGCAACATCTTCCTGAAAAATTTCTGCCGCAGTTTCAATGACCGCTTGCCTAAAGTCGGAGCGCTGCTGCATGACTCTCAAGATCCGTTCGATGTAAATTGCTAAGTTGACAGCTGTCGAACGGGAATTTTTAAGCTGGACTGCTGCATCCTGGATGGTTTCGAAAGACGCTCCCCGCTCTGCCAATTGGGAAAGGGATAACGCTGCGGATATTCCGATCAGAGGAGCTCCGCGCACTTTCAAAGCTCGGATGATCTCGACCATCTGCTCTGTCGTTTCGACATCGATCCATTCTTCCTCTGCTGGAAGCTTTTGCTGGTCGAGGATGCTCAAATTGCCGTGATCGTAGCGGACTGCAACGCTGTCGATTTGGATCGGAGCAGCTTGCAGAGCCGTGCAAAAAAGAGAAATCAATAGAATCAAGCGCATCTTATCTACCTCGGATTGCCGTTCGGAATTTTATTTCGCTTTCAAAGAGATACTCATAGGCCTCTATCCGGATCTTGACCTCTTCCATGTCCTTGCCCCATGTGTAGAACCCATGGCCGCGAATTAGAAAGCCGCTGACTTCGGGATGTTCTTTCAAATAAGCGACTACTTCGGTCGCCATGGCCGCGATGTTCTGATTGTTGTCAAAGATCGGGATCTTCACTTGGCTTTCATGGGTTTTGATCCCAGGAAGAGCTTTGTGGATCTCATAGCCTTCTGTTACAAGCGTCCTATCGGGATGGACGATGCGGGTCAATACGGTCCCGTTCAACGAGTGGGTGTGGACAACTGCCTGAGCATCTGGGAATGCGATGTATACTGCAGAATGCAGCAGGGTTTCTGCGCTCGGTCTATTTACGCTGCGCGAAGAGGGGTTTCCGTTCAAATCCACAATAATCACATCATCTGCCGTTAGTTTTCCTTTATGTTTTCCTGAAACGGTTACGGCGATTGAACGGTCATCAAGCCGTCTTGAAAAATTTCCCGAGGTTGCTGGGCAAAGGCCCCTCTCGTTCAAGAAAACGCCGACGTCAACGATCTCTTTGGCGGCTTGATCCATATCAAGGGCTGCAAGCTCTAAAAAAGGGAAAAGAATAGAAAAACCGATAAGCAAAAAACGCATAAGGACTCCTAAAAATAAGGAGGGGATACTAGCGATTAAAAAATCTTTGGTCAAGGAGGCAATTGTAAAACTTGGGTTTCTAGAGGAGACTTTAATTTTTTTTTGCAATTGTCCCAAAAAGAGAAGGTTTTGTAGAATGGATCCATAAATCCAGCCATTTTGGCGGGGTGCTTATGAACCATCACTATGAATCAGCTTTTTCCGGCTCAGGTTCAGCACTGGCCCTTACGGGGCGAGTGGTGGTGGTCGCATGCGCAAGCATGTAAACTAACCAGCACTTCTTGCCCGCCAAGCCTTTTTTCTTAAATTTCCAAAGTATCAGAGATCAAAAGCCTAGAACGGATGAGGGGTGCCAACCGTAATAGGACCGTTATGACGATACAACAGCAATCATTGCCATTACCAAAACCGAAGCAATCAAGCCTTCTCACAACCGGGTTAGCCCTTTTCTCTATGTTCTTTGGAGCGGGAAACCTAATTTTCCCTCTCATGATCGGTCAATCGGTGGGATGCAATGCCTGGTATGCCATTTCAGGGCTTGCGGTCACAGCTGTTGTCGTCCCCTTTTTAGGACTGGCGGCGATGGTCCTTTTCCAGGGTGACTATTCCCGCTTTTTTGGCCGGATCGGAAAAGTCCCGGGGTTGATGCTTCTATTAATGCTCCAATTAATTTTAGGGCCTTTTGGCGTTATCCCTCGATTAATCACCCTGATGCATGCGATGGCAAGTCCATACCTCTTCGATATGTCCTTGCTCTCATTTAGTATTTTAAGCGGAGCCGTCTTGTTTGCATTTAGCTTTAAGAGGGATTGGCTCATCAACTTTTTAGGAGCGATCTTAACGCCGGTGCTTTTAGTCGCTTTGGCCGCTTTGATGTTCTTCGGCCTGCTGGATGGATCGTCCGCCCCTTCTGTCGATGCCTTGCCGATGGCAAGTTTCTTTGAGGGGCTATTAGGCGGATACAACACAATGGACTTGATCGCTGCGTTTTTATTTGCGACAGTCATCCTTCCCCATTTTCAGAAGGAAGCTGTCAAAGGCAATCCGGAAGAGGGCCATAAATCGATTTTGAAAAAGATAGGGCTCTCCAGCTTGATCGCAGCGGCTCTATTGCTTCTGACCTATGTCGGGCTATGCTTGATCGCTGCCCGCCACGCTCCAGCTGCCAGCGCCAGCTTCGCTCCTGAACAGCTCTTGAATATCATAGCCGTTAAACTTTTGGGCCCGGCAGGAGGATGCATTGCAGCGATTGCTGTCATGACCGCATGCCTGACGACTGCAATGACGCTCGCTTCGATCTTTTCCGATTATTTGCGTAAAGACATCTGCAAGGACAAGATCAATCCGACATGGGCGCTGGTTGCAACCCTGGCTGTAACAACACTCTTTGCAAACCTGGGCTTTAGCGGGATTGCCGCATTTTTGGGCCCCATTTTGCAAGTGGTCTACCCTGGCTTGATCTTGCTGACAGTCTTGAACCTTTTCCATGCCCTTTACGGGTATCGGATGGTCAAACTGCCGGTCTTTCTGGCATTTGGCTTCTCAGGGATGATCGATTTTATCCCCAATTTGATCTAAATCAGAAATTACCCGGTAATTAACCGGGTATTAAATAATTAATTATATATAATAATGGATTTTAACACGTTTATTTATATATTTATTTCATGGCATAATTGGCTATAATGGTATAATGAGCCTAATCCGCAAATGTAGAGGAGAAAATTGGGAATCTTTTGAGATGGTTTTCTCCTCTACATTTGCGGATTAGGCTCATTAACTGTAATTAATTTTTTTGGAGAAATTATGGCAGCTCATACTGTGCAAGATAGAAGTCAACAATTGGTCGCTGAAGCGATGCGTTACTATGTCGATTTGCAAGCGGATATTCCTACACAATCTCGGTTCGAAGTGATAGCGAATGTGCAAGGACTCCTCGGAAAGATCGATACATTTGTCCGCGATGAGCTCAAAGACCTCGTCGTGAGTCCGATAGAACAGGCTGCGATTAAGACAGATCTTGCCGCAGCATCTTTACCTTTAAGAGAGATCCTGCAAAAGGAAGGCCCTGCCCTTCTCATGAAGGGGATTTTAAGCCGGACAATGCAATGGGGAAGGGCAAACCTTGCTCATGATGGTGCTGTTGCGCTGCGATTCGCTCCTTATATGCATATGAGTAGATTGCCGTGGGTCGGTTTCTATGGGCCCCATGCATATATTTCGTCGCAGCAGGCCGCTTCAATGAGATTGCATAGAGCCCAAGCTCAAAACCTTCCAGAAAGCCTCCAGATGATCCTCGCCGGACGCAATCTTGAAAAGCTTGATCTCATCTCAAATTATTCCACTGGATACGGCCAGCTTGCTACTGATGCAATGCTCCATGCTAAAGAACTGCGCTATAACTGGGTTTCCCATCCTTGGGTATTTCCACAAGCTCAATATGGCCAAGATCTAAAACTGTTTCTTGAGATGGGAATTTTTGAGCCGGTCGGCGTCAGAGAAGTAAAAACAGGCGATGGGATCCCTTTTAATGCATTGAAGCACTTGGAAGTCTATGTCCACCCTATAGATGGCGGCACTGCCTTGTCGCCGAACAATGCCCACTTTGGCATCAGTCCTGAAATGCCAATCTCTGCCTTTTGGCATGCAATGTTGAAAGATGATAAGACCGTTATGGTCCATCAATTGATCGCTAATATTCGTCACCATCCGATGACCAACCTGTTCTTTTCCATATTTGTTGCTCGAAAATACCAAACGGTTCAAGCCCACCTGGAGCAGCTCGAGGCAAGAAGGTCTGAAGCAATCGATGCCACCCAAGCCAGATTTGATATGATCGCAAGAGCTTTTGAACAAGGGATGCCAGATGTTGCATTGGAACTTTTTAATGCTCTGGATGAAGGGGAAAAGAAGTGGGTCCATTTCCGGATTTGGCAGCTGCTAGGGGAGCCGATCGGCGTGCATGGAGATTTCGGAAGAGTTTCTTTTGAAGGCGCACCAGAATTGCCAGCTCAATACCACGCTACAGTCGAGCAGAAAGCTCAAGCGTTGCACGAGCTGTGCACAAAGCAGATTGCAGCGTTTGATCAGATCCTTGAAGGCCACTTTACCTTGTTCAAAACGCCGCACGATCTTCCTATCCCTTCTGCTGAATACTTGCGCAAAAAGGAAGTTGCACAACCCTTGATCGAAGCTGTAAAGGCAAACGAGGAAGATTTATTTATAGCCCTCGTCGCTTCTTTGCAAGAAGCAGACCGTCAAAAACTTTTTGCAATTGCATGGGAGCTCAAAGGATGTCCTTTGGAGATCCATCCCGATTTTGGCCGCGTTTCCCTGTTGGCTGATCCAGTTCTTGAGCGTTGGGACCGTTGTGTGAAAGAGGATCGGTTGAACGTTCTCCACTATTTTGTGAACAACGCCGATTAATCGTTTATTCGGCTACAGGCCCAAGGAAGGGAAGAGAGAAATCTCTTCCCTTTTCGTAGGGACTG
>JAFEGU010000209.1 GCA_018239725.1 Verrucomicrobiota bacterium
CTCGATATTCGCGGAACATATTGACGTCATGAGTTTCCAGAACGTGATTCATTCCAAAATTTTCTACAGGAGGGCGCTCGTTAAGATTCCAGATCTGATAGCAGAACAGATCTTTTGCGAGAGGGGACAGCGCTTGGAACATCTCGATCGCATGGTCGTTGATCTGCCGTGCTGCCGAAAAAGTTCTTGCATCGGAAAGGCTGGTGATCGCGTATGTTTCGAGTTCAACTAATTGGAGAATGGCACGGTTCTGATCGAGCTTGATCTTCAATTGGTCGCGGAGCTGTTCGATCGGGTTCAATCCATTATTGTCTTTAATGCGCAGCAGGATAAAAGGGTTGCGTTGTAAGGCCTCAGCGGCGGATACGTCAGATCCTAATGAGAAAGCTCTGGCAACGAGATTGCAAATTTGAAGATATTGCGGTTGCGGTAGAAGACGCAGCCTTAATTGGATCTCATCAATAGATTGCTCTGGGTCGTTCAGCAGGTGGATCAATCGATCAGTGTCTTGCAGAGATTGTGTAAAAATATCCACGTTGGCACGCGTTTCAACATCGATTGCGCGTAAACGGTGTAAGTCTGGGTTAAGGATAGGGGCTGTTTGATGGTTGCTGGAAGAGGGTGTTTCTCCTTCAACGACAACTGGTCTGCGATTTCTTCCTCGTTCGATTGAGATTCCTCTAGCATCGACTCTTCCAAAGTTTTTTTCGATCTCTTGTTGCCATTTCAAGTTCCCATCGGCGCCTCGTTGAGGAAGGAAGAAATCAAAATTAAGTTTATTAGTCATAATAAAACCCGGATTCTAAAGATTATTAAATTAGTCTTTGTTAACAAGAAAAATTATATTACAAGTTACATTAACAATCAATTGTTAAAGATGTGTTTATTTGATAATAAAAAATTTTGAATTCTATGTTTTTTGAACTAATTCTTTGAAAAATGACAAAAGTTTAACACTGATTGGTGTATTAATTAAATATTAAAATATTTTATATTTGAATTGTGTTAAAACAAAATTATAATTACTACTCAGATTGAGTAAATATAAAAATTTAATTATTAAATGAGATCGGCAGTGTTTATGGTAGGAAAAGGCTTAGAGATGATTGACATCATTCCAAAGACGGATCACATGATGGTCCCTTTCAAACCCGAGAATGGAAATGGAGGCCGGGGAAAGGGCAAAGAGGTTGCCATCAGAAATGGGAAGCTTTAACCATCTGGCTGTTAGCGCTCTAAGAAAATGGCCGTGGGAAAATAGGGCGATATCTCCATGGAAATTATTGATTTTCATTAAGATGCGATTAGTTCTAACGGCGATGTCCTCAATTGATTCCCCGTTTGGGGCTCCCCGTAGAAAGATGTTCCAGTGCGCTTCTTTTTTCCAAATCTCATCTGTTTTGAGCCCTTCATAGTCCCCATAGTTCCATTCGGCAAGGTCTGGGTCGATCTCGGCATGCCGGTAGAGGCCGGCCAGTTCGCAGGTCTCCGATGCCCGTTTAAGCGGGCTGATAAAGATCCGTTCGAAGGCGTGCCCTTTTAACCGTTTGGACAGTAGAGCCGCTTGCTGCCGGCCATTTTCTGTAAGGGGAAGATCGGTTGTCCCTGTATGCTGGCCTGTCAGGGTCCACTCTGTTTCTCCATGGCGGATCAGATAGATTTTACGGGTTGGATAGTTCATAAAATGCTAAAAATGATAGTGTTCTGTTTCTTTTTTATATTCTTGCAGCTGTTTTTTCGCCCAGCTTTCACTTTTGTTCAATTCTTTGGCAAGAAGCTTGGCGGCAAAGGGGGCGGCTGCCAAACTGGCCTTGGCGTCCAAGAGAAGGGACCTTGTCCTTCTTGAAAGGAGGTCTTCTACTGTGCGCGCCATTTCATTCCGGATAGCCCAGACAAGCTCTGCTCCCACATAAGGAAGGCGGGGATGGATCTTTTTCTGCCATATTTTCATCTCTTTGGAGATCTCTTTGATCCGTTTAAGATCGGACCCATATGTGCTCCAATGGACTTGGGGCTTAAGCTTTTCACTAAATCCGTGCAGAGGCAAGTTCTTGGTGATGCTTTGCCTTTCCGGCAAGCTTCCGACGATCATAGCCTTATTGATCACATCTTCTGCCATGCGCCGATAAGTTGTCCATTTTCCTCCCGCGATCGTGATCAATCCGGATGAAGAAATAAAAATGGTGTGGTCGCGCGATAATGCTGCTGTGTTCGTCCCTTTTCCAGATTGGACTAGAGGCCTTAGACCTGCGAAGATGCTCAAGATGTCCTTGCGCGTCGGATGGCGTGTCAAATACTGGCTGGCTTGATTCAAAAGGAAGTCAACCTCTTCTTTCAAAGGACGGGGCTCCAGCGAGACCTTTTTTCTTGGCGTATCAGTCGTGCCCAGAAGGACCCTATCATGCCATGGCACCATAAATAGAACCCTGCCGTCTGAAGTGTGGGGCACCATAATGGCGGTATTGCCTGGCTGAAAGGACTTGTCCAAGACAATATGGACGCCTTGGCTAGGAGCGATCATCGAAGGGGCTTTGGGATTGTCCTGTTTGAGGATCTCATCAGCAAAGACCCCTGTCGCATTGATGACCGCTTTGGCCTTAAGATGATAATGTTCTTTTGTTTCTTGATCGGTTGCTTTTACGCCGATGCAGATCCCTTTCTTTTTAAGAAGGCTGGTCACTTTCATGTAATTGATGACAACAGCTCCATGATCGACAGCTGTTCGAGCAAGGCAAATAGCAAGGCGCGCATCATCAAACTGGCCGTCGTAATAGATCACGCCGCCGCGCAATTCCTTTGGCTCTAACGTTGGGATCGCCCTCAATGTTTGCTTCCGCGATAGATGGCGGGACTTCTCAATTCCTAGTTTTCCGGCCAATGCATCGTAAATGGTCAGCCCGATCCCATAAAACGGCCCTTCCCACCATTTGTAGTTGGGGACGAGGAAGGGAAGGTGGTGGACCAGATGGGGCGCATTTTTGCACAGGAGTCCTCGTTCTTTTAAAGCCTCGCTGACAAGAGCGATATTGCCTTGCTGCAAATAGCGCAGGCCTCCGTGGATCAATTTCGTGCTGCGGCTTGATGTGCCTTTGGCAAAATCAGATTGTTCCAAAAGAAGTGTCTTATAACCTCGGGAAGCGGCATCCACAGCGGCCCCAAGTCCCGTTGCGCCACCTCCGATGATGATCACATCCCATTTGTCGGGGAATTCTTGGATCTGTTCGAGCATTTTTTCTCTTTTCACGATTCGACCCTCCATTGCTGCGCGCAACGGACCGCATTCTGCCAATTTTTCATTAGCCGGTTCACTTCCTTTTCAGGCATGGTCGGATGAAAGGTTTTTTCCATCTGCCAATAAGAGCTGATCTCGCTTAGATCTTTCCAAAATCCAACAGCGAGTCCTGCAAGGAAAGCAGCTCCTAATGCCGTGAGCTCGGTCATTTTGGGCCTAACGACCGGAACGCGCAGAAGATCAGATTGGAACTGCATGAGCAGAGTATCTTGGACAGCTCCTCCGTCAACGCGGACCTGATCGATATGAATCCCTGAGTCGTTCTCCATAGCACGCAGCACATCGCTGACCTGAAATGCAGTTCCTTCAATGGCAGCTCGTGCAATGTGGCCGGCCATGGTCCCTCTGGTCAGTCCCATGATCATCCCGCGAGCGTAGGGATCCCAATAAGGCGCTCCCAAGCCTGTAAAAGCGGGAACGAAATAGACTCCATTGTTATCTGCAACAGTTGCTGCCAGACGTTGGATATCGCTTGAACTCTTGATCAAGTTGAAATTGTCGCGAAGCCATTGGACAACGGCGCCTCCGATAAAGACGCTCCCTTCCAAGGCATATTCCAGATTGCCCCTCACCTCATAGGCAATCGTTGTGAGCAAGTTGTTCTTCGATTCGACCGGTTTATTTCCTGTGTTCATCAGCATGAAGCAGCCGGTCCCGTAGGTTGTTTTGACCATTCCAGGCTTAAAGCATGCCTGGCCAAATAAAGCTGCCTGCTGGTCGCCTGCAATTCCAGCGATTGGAATCGGTGAAGAGAATAAAGAAGAGTTGGTCTCTCCGTAGACCTCGCTGGAGCTTGCTACCCGAGGCAAAATCGAATCGGGGATATCGAGCAGTTTTAGGATCTGTTCGTCCCAAGACTTGGTATGGATATTAAAGATCATTGTGCGCGATGCGTTGCTCACATCGGTCACATGCTGCTTTCCTCCCGTCAGCTTCCAGACCAGCCAAGTGTCGATCGTTCCAAATGCCAGTTCGCCCCGCTTGGCTTTTTCTTTAGCGCCGGGGATTTGATTGAGGAGCCAATGGACCTTTGTTCCAGAAAAATAGGGATCGAGGAGCAGGCCGGTCTTCTGCCGGATCATCGCTTCGAGTCCTTTGTCCTTTAAGGATTGGCAGAGCTCTGTCGTCCGTCTATCCTGCCAAACAATCGCATTAGCAATCGGCTGCCCGGTCTTTCTGTCCCAAATGACAGTCGTTTCACGTTGGTTCGTGATCCCGATTGCAGCAATCTCATTTGGGGATGTTCCGCTATGCGCAAGCACTTCTGACGCGACGGAGGCCTGCGTCGACCAGATCTCTTGGGGATTGTGCTCCACCCAGCCGGGCATGGGGAAGATCTGGCGGAACTCTTTCTGGGCCTTGGCGACCACTTCACCGCTGTGATCGATCAGCATAGCCCGCGAACTCGTCGTCCCTTGGTCAAGCGCTAGGATGTATTTCATGCAAAATGCTCCTTAAATTTTACTTTCAAGGGCAAATGGGTTGCTGTCAACTTTTTTTGTGATTGATCGGAAAAAGGATTTTCTCTAAATCGGATGGAAAATGAGGACAGTTTATGAACATTTTTTTAGCAGAACTCATTGGAACGATGCTGCTGATCTTGCTCGGAAATGGAGCGGTCGCAAATGTCCTGCTCGTGCGCTCTAAAGGTTACCATTCTGGTTGGATCGTGATCACTGCCGGTTGGGGATTTGCCGTTGCGATCGCTGTGTACACAACGGGGTGGATCAGCGGAGGGCACATCAATCCAGCAGTAACGCTTGGCCTGACGCTTGCAGGTAAAAGTCCCGTAGCCCTTATGCCGATCTACATCATCGCGCAATTTTTAGGAGCTGTCCTTGGAGCTGTCCTTGTCTATCTCTGCTATCAGCCCCATTGGAAAATGACGTTGGAGCCCCATCCCAAATTGCTCTGTTTTGCAACAGCTCCAGCGATTAGGCGTCTCTTTTGGAACTTCATCACCGAAGTGATCGGAACAGCAGTTCTTTTAATGGGGATCTTGGGGATTTTCAATGTGCATAATGGCATCTCATCCGGAATGGGACCGTATGCAGTCGGCATTCTCATTTTCAGCATCGGCCTATCTCTTGGAGGACCTACAGGCTATGCGATCAATCCAGCCCGCGATCTTGGGCCTCGGCTAGCCCATTTTATGCTGCCGATTCCAGGGAAAGGGAGCTCTGATTGGAAATACGCATGGGTGCCTGTCTTAGGACCTTTGGTAGGAGCTGTCGTCGGCGTTTTTCTTTACCAACAGTTTGTCTCAAAATTATTGGCCCTGTAATATGGATGGATGACAATCCTCGTCCATTTGCAAGAAGAACCTGAGCCTTTTTCCGTAACCCCTCTGGAGTTTGAACAACTCATGGGGGTAGCCTATCTTTCCCAGCTCGAGTTCGCCGCTTCATCGCTGCATGATCAAATCGATCGGCGCTGTATCAAAGAGGATCGGAAAAAGTGGATTGATCCCCGCCAAAAATGGCTAGGCAGCTATTACTCTCAAGAAATCCGAAAAGCAGCCCATCCCGATGTAACGATCCGCTGGATCAGCCCAGCCTTAGGGTATGGTGTGTTTGCCAATCGGGCGATCCCTCGGCATGGCTACATCGGCGAGTATACAGGGATAGTCCGCAAACGGCACCTTTTTGGCAGACTAAAAAACCTCTACTGCTTTGATTATACGATCGGATATGGAAGACCGACGCCTTATGTGATCGATGCTGAAAAATATGGGAACTTTTCCCGCTATATCAATCACAGCGATCATCCCAATGTGGAATCGGCTTCGGTGCTCTGCGATGGGGTCATGCACATGATCTTTTATGCATTGACAGACATTGCGCAAGGGAGCCAGTTGTGCTGCAACTATGGGACAAAGTATTGGGAAAAGAGGGAAAAACCTGTAGTGGTCTGAGAAAATTAAAAGAGAAGCCCTTTGCAGCCAAAGGGCTTCCAACGTGGATTATTCAGAGACGTTGATCCCTAAAAGTTCAATTTCAAAGACAAGGGCTGTATTTGGACCGATCTCTGGGCCAAAACCGTTTTCACCATATGCAAGATAAGGTGGAATATAGACTTCCCATTTGTCGCCGACTTGCATCAATTGAAGGATTTCCGACCAACCGGCAATGACGCGGTTAAGAGGAAACAATACAGGCTGTCCTCGCTGATATGAGCTGTCGAAGACCCGGCCGTCAATGAAGGAGCCTCTGTAATGGATCTTAACGACATCAAGCGGAGTGGGATGTACGCCTGTCCCAGAACTTTTCTGAAGAACTTTGTATTGGAGGCCGGAATTAAGGACAACAACACCTTCCTTTTCTTTGTTCAGCAAGAGGAAAGCTTCGCTCTTCTTCTTATTTTCTTCCGACATTTTTGCAACGAACTGCCTTTGCTGCGTTTCAACTTGTTGACGCAGGGCATTCAAGATCGATTGGATCTCTTCAACTGCCAGTTTAGGGTCGTTATTAGCCAATCCATCATTA
>JAFEGU010000020.1 GCA_018239725.1 Verrucomicrobiota bacterium
ATGTACCAGATCGAGTACAGGTGGGAGCCGCACTGCCACCATGTCAGACCTCTTGTTTCCTATTTTGCTAATACCGACAGTTCGTTTTATATCTGCGGCGGTGTTGGATATGATATTTTCATCGGCAAAAGATTTGTGGTGACGCCCAGCTTTGCGCCGGGATGGTACCACCAGGGCGATGGACGGAGGCTTGGTTTTCCGCTTAATTTCCGTTCAGCGATCGAAGCGGCTGTTGTGCTAGGGAACAAAGGAAGGATCGGCGCCCAATTCTTCCATATTTCGAATGCTCGACTGCTCCTGCGCAATCCAGGAGCAGACTCTCTTGTTTTCTTCTATGCGATCCCCGTCTTTAAAGCTAAGAAAGAAAAATGAGTTTTTGGTTGTGTCGGCTTATTTAATGATCTTGCCGACCATAAACCTGTAGACAAAGCACCGGTCTTCTTTTTCTAACCTCTGCTCAAGTTCTTCATCCCTTTGGAAATACTCAGACAATTCCGGAAGCATGTGATGGTTCGACATGAACTGGCGCATGCAAAACCTTGCCCCTTTTGCAGCCGTCCGGAAAACGGCGCGTTGGAGGCGATCGAACTGATCGGCTGGAACATAAGACGCAACATCAGAAAGGGAGAACACATCGATGCTCTCATCGGGAGCCGATTCAAGAAAGGTGAAAATATTTTCCGTTTTTGCTTGCAGGCGCGATAAACGGGGCTTGATCTGTTCCACACCTTCTTTGATCAAATAGGGAGGCAATGCATCCTGAGAGACATATCCTCTTAATGCTAACGAAATAAGGAGTGCATTCTTGGCTAAATGCTGGTTTAAGCACCGGTTCATCCGATCCAGAATGTAGCCTCCTGGACGAATCTCCTCTCCTAAATAGGCATAAAGCCCCGGGTCTTTAAAAAAGAGGCGGGTCAGCAAAGGATGAAGGGCAATCCCGACAGCGGTTTTCCATGTCCTGCTGTTCCAATGCTGTTCGATAAACTTCTTTTGTTCTTCTAGATCGTTGAACGAAAAGAGTTTCTCGATCTTTGGGCCTCGAAGGACATGCATGATCTTCCCTAAGATCTTGCAAAATTTTTCAGTTGTCCCCTGGTAGATGATCCCTTTTTGGATCATCTTTGGCCGCAGCTTCCAAAATTCCATCGTTTCCAATGACAAATACGGAATAAGCGATGAAAACAGCGAGCAGCGGTCTGGATGCTCAGTGATCCCTAAAAAAGCTTGGTATTCATCGATGCTGAAGGCTTGCATCGCAGCAGCCTTTAAGCGAAGAAGGTGTGTCTGATAGGCGTTGGCATCAACAGAGATCAATTGCTTGCAATCAGAAAGCAAAAGGTGCAAGGGGCGGTCGCCGCTTCCTGTGATGCTGACGACACGGTCATTGGGTTGAATTTTTAAAGCTACTTGCTCTGTTTGCCAATCTTCGTTTCCAAAACTATAACTTAGCCGTGAGAAAAACGGGGTCATGAATCCTCTCCAAATCGATAACATTCCAGAAGGACAGCACACTTTTTCCACAGTATGCGATGGCTGAAAAAAATTCTAACAATTATTGCTCTATTGAGAACCGCTATAAAAAAATTCTATTGAGAGAAACACCCATGTTCGCTACGAAGAGAAGAAAGGGATAAAACCAAGATGAAACATTGGGGATGGAAAGTACGTTTGTTCGTCGGGCTCCTGATGCTTCTGCTCGGATTCATTGGTCTTATTATCACCAACGCCCACAAGCAAGGCGGATGGAACTATTGGAGATGGACTGCAGTCGTCTATGCCGCGCTTAGCATCGGCATGAATTGGCATTTGAAAAAGATCGGCTGGAAAAAGGAACTCGTTACCATTTGGCAGGAAATTCTCCACTGGACGGGTCTGCTGCTGTCGATTTGGCTTGTTTCATTTGTCGTTCATATCGGATTGCAGGACCGCTTCGAAGCGAGCTTGGAAGTATTGATTCTGCTTGCCTTGGCCACATATTTGGCTGGAATTTATATTGATGTCTGCTTTATCCCCATCGGCCTTATCCTGGGATTATTTGCCGCAGGACTCGCTTTTTTTGACGAGTACTTGTATGCGCTTCTCGTTCCTCTGACCATCCTCGGCATCCTTTACCTGGTTTGGGAGTCCCGCCGTTCAAAGAACTTATCTGAGTAATTCTATACTGTTGACACTTCAAAGTCCTCGTTGATTTGGATTTGGCGCCATGAGGTTAAAGCCTCTGAAGCAGAACGTATGCGCAGCTGCATACGTTCGATGCAAGAGGTTTTAAAGGTCCTTGGCACAAGGACCGTCCCCGTGGATGCCAAACGCCAAAAGCAACAAGGACTTTGAGGTGGAAGCAGTATATAGCGGTTCCATCTGAAACGTACCAATAAATTCTTTTCTAGTGTAACATGTTTGTATGAAATTACTTAATGTATCTGAAAAAGAGAACTTGGAAGCCCAAC
>JAFEGU010000210.1 GCA_018239725.1 Verrucomicrobiota bacterium
CCCGTGAGGGCGGCGGGACAGTGCTTTGCACGGACCGATTCCGAGCACGCGATTTGGCGAAGCGAGGTGAGGCTCAAGGTGGTCGCGGGAGGTGCGCCCTTGGACGCACCATCCGACATGTCTATAGTAACATCACTACACCTAACAGATACACCATCCGATATTCTATTAGAAAGTGATGAAAAATTTGTTTTTTATCGGTAACGTGCTATCCTGTGGTAATCATTCATTTTTGCGGGTAGTATCGTATGTCTGTCGCCTGGATTTTTCTTCTATTAGCTGGATTCTTTGAGATCTGCTTCACCATCGCTTTAAAGTTCAGCCAAGGATTTTCAAAACTCATACCGAGCATCATTACAGTGATCTTCATCGTCTTAAGCTTTTTTTCTGTTTCACAGGCTATGAAGACCATCCCTGTAGGAACTGCTTATGCAGTATGGGCCGGGATCGGCGCCGCAGGGACAGTAACATGCGGGATCATCTTTTTTGGAGATTCCTACCACATTGTTCGGCTGATTTCGATTTTCTTGATCATTATTGGAATCATCGGGTTAAAACTGGCACACGTCGACTAAGGCCCTATTTTGAGCATCCTAGCCTTTTCAGCTGCTTTAGCTCTGCTGTCCTACTTTGCGGCTCTCTTCGTTTTGAGGAAAAAGGCCAAAGATCTTTTCCTCTCCCTTTTGTTTGCAGTTCAAGCGCTCTTATTGTTTGCCTCATTGGACCTACGCACTCTTTCAGGGATAGCAGTAGGTATCCTGGTTGCCTTTTTTGCACTAGGGATCGGATTGGCGTTTGTGACCAAGGACCGGCTCCGCTCGCCCAAGCTTCCAATTGCTGTAGTTTCCGCCTTTTCCATAGTGGCGTATCTGTACGCATCACTCTTCCAATTGACGGAAGATAAAGGGGTTCTCAAGATCACCTTGACAGGTGCGACGCAGAAGAGGTTTGTTGAATGGAAGACACCGCGCTCCTCGCTGACTCAAGCAGAAATGACCTGTTATGAAGTCGTGATCTCAACCTTGGAGGACAAACCTCTCTGGCAGGCCTACGTGTATGGAGACTTCTGCGCTGTCCGGTGTAAAATTATCAGACTACACCCTTTTTTTAATCGATTAGGGATTTCAAACCTCTACCACCTCGATGCTGTTTATAACGGATACCGGACAGCTGATGATTATGCCCGATATCCCATCGAGGCCACATCACTGGTTCCATTTGCCTCCTCGATGAGCCTCTTTGAACAGTTTTTTTGGAGGATGTGGAATAAAAATTTTAACAACTACTATACCTCCAAGTGGATCAAAAGCGCGACCTTGGAGTCCAACTACTTCCCACTGACCCAAGCCTCTCTAAAGCCCTACTGCGGCTCATTTCTGCTGACAATCACTCCTGGAGGGCTATCCAGCATCCCTTTGCTCGGAACTAAGGCAACCAGCCCTGAAAATCCTTGAAGTGTCAGTTGTCTTTAATCCCTTGAATCCGTTAAAAAAATAATTACAACCAGACCGTTGCATCATTCAGCGATCTAGAAAAAAACATTTTTTTCGATCATTCCATCATGCAGCAGTCTCACAAATTCATCCGATCGCAGAAGCGGCTGTCCTCATCAGCTCTTCTCTCATAACAAAAGAGGTATCGAATGCACATCGTCAAAACATTTGGGCATTTAGTTGGAGGAACGCTTTTAGTGGCTGGCACCAGCATTGGAGTAGGCATGCTCGCCCTTCCCGTTGCGACAGCTGCTGGAGGATTCATCCCTTCTTTGTTTATCTATGCCTTATGCTGGGTGTTCATGCTCTGCACCGGACTGCTCATTTTAGAAGCTTGCATTTGGATGCCCAAAGACGCCAACCTGATCACCCTCTCTTCCCGATTGCTTGGGAAATGGGGCAAGCTGTTCTGTTGGATCCTCTATTTGTTCTTATTCTCATGCCTGATGGTGGCCCATATCGCCGGCGGAGGCAGTGTCGTTTCGCTCCTTTCTAATGGATCTTTGCCTGTTTGGCTGAGCACGATCATCTACGTCGCTATCTTTGCCCCCGTCGTCTACTTGGGGACATTGTGGGTCGACCGATTGAACCTCCTGCTTATGGTAGGGATAGTAATCACTTATCTTGTATTTGTCGGCTCATCCGCAAAATATATCGATTTTAGTTTGCTTGCCCGCATGGACTGGGGAAAATCATGGCTCGCCCTTCCTGTCGTCTTTACCGCCTTTGGCTACCAGAGCCTAATCCCGACGCTGTTCAACTACATGAACCGCAACGTTAAGAAAATGCGGCTTGCCATCATTTTAGGAACAGCCATCCCCTTTCTCATCTACGTAATCTGGGAAATGCTCATTTTAGGGATTGTACCATTGGAAGGATCGGGCGGACTTGCAGAAGCGATTGCAAAAGGGGAAAACGCAGTCAATCCGCTTGGAAGCTATCTGCACAACCCTACGCTGCTTGCGATCGGACAAGGATTTGCCTTTTTTGCAATGACAACTTCATTCCTGGGGATTTCGATTGCCTTCATTGACTTTCTTGCCGACGGACTAAAAGTGATCAAAAAGGGAACGAAAAAGATGAGCCTCTGCGCGCTCATCTTTATCGTTCCTATGATCATTACCTTTATCGACCCCCATCTCTTCCTGATCGCCTTAGGGTATGCCGGAGGTTTTGGAGTCGCCTTGTTACTGGGCGCCATGCCTGTGATGATGGTATGGGCAGGAAGATACTATGAAGGGCATTCTCTTCTGCACCAGCAGCTGCCTGGTGGGAAGATCACCCTGTCCATCCTCATGGCATTTGTCCTGTTAGAGGTAGCGACCACCTTATTAGTTTGATTGAAGCTGAATATCAATCTCTTTGATCAGGTCCTTCGATGCATTGATCAGTTTCCGATGGGCGCAGATCGCTTGGGTAAAATAAGCTCGATGCGCCACAAGAAGTGTCTCATACGCATCATAGAACTTCGCGAGGGTTTTTGCAGGCAGATCGACATGTTTGCCAGTAGCGCATCTGTATTGAAGAGTTTCAGAACGGAATAAGGATGGACAAAGAATGGTCCTATTAACTCCAGACTCAAGCTCCTTGACTGCTTTGGTAAAGATTTGGAACCCTTCATGCCGTCTTTGGATAATCTCATGCTGTGCAAGAAGTCCTTGATCTGCTGAGTTTAATTCCCCGGAAAGCTGTTTGATAACCGAGCGCAGGTTTTTCTTTTCCTGAAGCCAAACTTCCTTTCCAGATGCCTTCAAAGCCGTTTGAGCCAAGCGATTGATGCTGCTTGCAACGCTATTAAACGTCTGGAAGAACTGATAATCCTTATTGATCTGGTTCTGTCTTAAACATTTTAAAGAATCGCGCAGATCTGTCAGATTTTTTTCAAGAAACCTTCTAGCAGGCTCATGCTCAAATGGTGTGATGACAATGCACTCGTCTGGTCCATTCATACCATCGGCAGGCTCTATCTCCAGCTTAACCTTCTGTTGAAATCCAGAAAATTCAACGGCCAGTTCAAAAGGATCGATACAGGTGCTTTGGCACGATTCATAAACTTCTTCATAATGGAAAGTGCCCCTTCTTTCCCAAAAATCGACGAAAATAACATCGGATGAAACTTCATCGAGAGGAGGAGAATAAAAAATCGAGTCTGACAACTTTTGGACCTTGTCCACCAATACAGGAGATGGTGTGCGGGCCACGATCTCTTCAGACAGATCAAATGTGTTTTGTTGTTCTAATTGCCGAACAGGGGATATCGAACGCCTCTCGATTTCCAACTCCCTCAATTCAGTTGACAGCTCACCCTCATCAAGTAATGCAGACTTGTCTAATTGCGGGGAAAGAATCCGCTGAATTTCTTCAAAGCAAGAGTCTTGATTAGTTTTAAAGGGAGCAGGATTTGGAGCAAACGCCCTTACAGCAATAGGAGCTGCGAATATAACTTTATGGGACATAATTTCCTCAATTTTCAATAAAAAGGCAAAAAGCTTACGAAAAAAACAAATAATTGCAAGAAATTGTTGCATCAAAAAAACTAAAATGATTATTAGAAACATTTGCAATCAACAATAAAAAAAATCGCATTATCAGATAAAAAAAGAGAATAAGCATGATAATTACTAAAAAAAGCAACAACACTCATTTAAATGTAAATCAATCTCAGTTAGACCTCTTGGACAGCCAGCTAAGCCAAGAAAAATCTCAGATGTTCCTGCAAGTTTTTAGAAACTGCCTCCACTTTCAGCCATTGAAAAAACGCGAGCCTAATCCTTCTATTGCTGATAAAAAAGAGAAGCTGAAAGAACCTCTTCTTTCTATGCATAAAGAGCTTCTTGATCTGTTCGCTCAACCCCATTTGGCCAAAGATCACCGGTTTTTATCCCGATTTGCCATTCGGGTCCAACAACTTAACCACGACGCCACATTGGCATGCCGCCATCGAAAAACGCGCAAAGTCGCCGAACAGGTCCGCCACTATTTGAACACCCCGCTCGGAGCTCCATTTGTCATAAGGACCTCATTGACAAGAGCAGCATTGACTTTCAGCGAACAGGATCCACACCTCTCCGATCTCTCTGAGATCTTGCGGGAAATGGCCAAGTACGGTCCGAAATTCAATCTGCAGTTGATGAGGATCTTCTCTTTGCTTTAACACGACCAGTTCGGGAGCAAATAGACAAGCCTGCAAAGACACAAAGAAGGGTCGGAGAACCTTCGTAGTGCAGAGCAGGTGAAGCGCCCTTGGGCAAGAAATAGCCAGATCAAAAAATGTGCAAAGTCGAGTTTATCCGACGCTCATCGCAAGCTTGCCTTTGACCCGGTTGGTTTCCAAAAGGCGATGGGCCTCCTGCACACTTTGAACACTGAGAGGGCCCACGACATTGACTTGAGGAGGAGCAATGGCGTTTGTCTCTACAAGCTCGGTGATGTGGGACAAATGTTTATGGTAGATCGACCAGCTTTTAGCAGGTCCGGAAAATGCCTCCGATCCGACAAAGACAAAGTGGAGGTTCATGTTCCTTCCAAAACACTGGCTCTCCCCTCTTATCCATACAGGAAACTCAAAGCCTGGGTCTTCAGGGGTTATCGAAGAAAAATGACCGGAATGCCCAGTCAGCTCCAAACAGAGCGTCTTCATCTCCTTTCCAACAAAATCGAACGTGGCGGCAAACAGTTCATTGCCATTCAATGCAACCATCTTTTCTTTGAGCTGCTGCATTGAAAGCCCTTTATAGAGCTGAATTTGGTTTCCTGGGATCTTTTGATTGCGGACGATCGCTTCTTTCGACTCTTCGCTTCCTGCAACAGTAAAAATCGGCCCGCCATGAAAATGCTGCGCCAATTGGACTGCAATGGATCCGACCCCTCCGCCTGCACCAGCGATGAAGATCGCCCCCTTTTTGTTCAGCGCGCCGCTTGCTACCATAGCGCGATAGGCTGTCATTGAAACAAGCGGCAAGCTTGCTGCCTGCTCAAAAGTTAGTTTTTTAGGTTTTTTGCCAACAAAAGCCGCAGGAATGCATAAATATTGCGCATAGCTTCCATTGGAGCATGGCCCAAACGACATCGCATACACCTCATCACCGATGCCAAACTGGGAAACCCCCTCTCCCAAAGCATCGATAATACCGCTGCAGTCGGCCCCTAAAACCATCGGCATCGCGCCTCCGCCATACATCCCCTTCCGAATCTTCACATCGACAGGGTTAAATGCGGCTACCTTGATTTTGATACGGACTTGTCCTGCCTGCGGCTGCGGCACTGGCAGCTCCCCTAGAACAAACTGATTTTCATTTCCGATTGCATTCAATAACACGGCTTGCATTTTCATGGTTCGCTCCAAACAGTTTTACGATATTGAGCATATGGATGCCAAACGACAAAAGCAACAAGGACTTTAAGGTGGAAGCAGTATATAGCGGTTCCATCTGAAACGTACCAATAAATTCTTTTCTAGTGTAACATGTTTGTATGAAATTACTTAATGTATCTGAAAAAGAGAACTTGGAAGCCCAACTGAAGAAGACGAAAG
>JAFEGU010000211.1 GCA_018239725.1 Verrucomicrobiota bacterium
ACAGCCCTTTGCTACTATAACTATAAAGATCCCCATTGGAATAATATGGCCGACTCGAATGGCTGCTCCGCAGGCAATTGTTTGGAAGAAGCCATTTTACAAGGTTTTTTTGAGCTCGTTGAAAGAGACAGCGTGGCCATCTGGTGGTATAACAGGTTGAGTAGGCCAGCTGTTGATTTAGATAGCTTCTCCCTTCCCTATATTTCCACTCTTCAAAATGAATATAAGAAAGTAAACAGGGAGTTATGGGCGCTGGACATAACAACAGATTTTGGCATTCCTACATTCGCTGCTATTTCCAAAATCAATGATGGAGGAGAAGAAATGATCCTTTTTGGATTTGGAGCCCACTTTGATGCAAAAGTTGCACTCCTAAGAGCTTTTACAGAGCTCAACCAAGTCACGTCCAATTCCTCTTTTTGGGAAGAAACTGATACCGTTCATGATAAGCAAGAGCAGACTGATAAAGAAATTCTGCGGAACTGGCTAAAAAACGCAACAGTTGAAAATCAGCCCTACCTGAGAAAAAATGGACCTTTAAAAGAAGCAAAAGAATATCTACCGTGGGAAAGTTCTGATCTTCTTGAAGAGATCTTGCGCTGCCAAAAAATGGTTGAAGAGCTCGGAATGGAGTTTTTGGTTCTTGATCAGACTCGTCCCGATATAGGGCTATCTGTCGTCCGAGTGATCGTTCCGGGACTGCGCCATTTCTGGACCCGTTTTGCCCCAGGCCGATTGTACGATGTCCCTGTAAAAATGGGCTGGCTTTCAAAACCTAATGCAGAATCAGAGTTAAACCCCATCTCCATGTTCTTATGAAAATCCAACTAAAACCTGAATCGGAGTTAAGAGAACTGGGGATCGATCTTACCAAGGCAATCTCCTCCCGCCTATCCCAGAGCATTATTAAAAGTCTGAAAAAAGGGGAAAAAGAGGATGTCCTTGCAAACCAGGTCCTTGGTTCTTTCGGACAAGACGGACTTACTACTTTTTACTTCCTCTTGAATCTGCTAAACAAGAACTCTCTTCTCATCTACAAGACCGCTCTAATCGATTGGATACCAATAGGCGAG
>JAFEGU010000212.1 GCA_018239725.1 Verrucomicrobiota bacterium
AGGAAAAAAAAGTTTAAGGTCGTCACTCTCGGATGCCGCACCAACCAGTATGAGTCGCAAGCCTACGCCGACCAGCTGGTCAGGCTGGGCTATGCCCAGGCGGAAGAAGGGGAGGCTGCTGAAATCTGCATCGTCAACACCTGCACGGTCACCGAGTCCGCCGACAGCTCCTCCCGCTATCAGATCCGCCATTTAGCCAGGGAAAACCCCGGCTCCAAACTCGTCGTTACAGGCTGCTTGGCAGAGCGCCTTCCCCAAGAGATCCAGGCGATGCCCGAGGTCAGCCTTGTCGTTTCCAACAAAGACAAAGAGGACCTGCTCTCCCAAGTTTTTCCCGACGAGGATATTCCTGAATTCACGATCGATCATTTTGCCGCCCACACGAGGGCCTTTGTCAAAGTCCAAGACGGATGCAACTCGTATTGCACTTATTGCATCATCCCTTACGTCCGGGGAAGGTCCCGTTCCAGAACGCTTGCCGAGGTCGTGCGCGAAGTCGAGCAGCTTGTCGCCAATGGCTATAAAGAGGTTGTCCTGACAGGGATCAATATCGGAGACTTTGACGGAGCGCCTGTTGAAGGGGAGAAGCCTGTGCGATTGAGCGATCTGATCCGCGCCGTCGATGCCATTGATGGGCTATCGAGGCTCCGCGTCTCTTCGATCGATCCGGACGAGGTCGACGAGGACCTGGCCGATGCGATCTTAAACGGCAAAAGGACCTGCCATTCGATGCACATCGTTCTCCAATCGGGCTCGAATGTCATCCTCAAACGGATGAACCGGAAGTACACCCGCGAGATCTTCCTGGATACGGTTGAAAAGCTTTTAAAGGCAAGTCCCGACTTCACCTTCACGACCGATATCATCGTCGGATTTCCAGGCGAGAGCGAAGCCGATTTTCAAGATACCCTCGATATCATGGAAAAGGTCCGCTTTGCCAAGGTCCATATGTTCCCTTACAGCGAACGGAAGAGGACTAGGGCCGCCCTCTATCCCAACAAAGTGCCAGCTCAGATCATCAATCAAAGAAAACAAAAACTGCTCCGTTTAGCAGAAAAGATCGCCTTTGACCTGCGTTCTGAATTTGTCGGCCGCACCATGGCCGTCCTAACGGAGAGCGACGAAGGTCTAATCGAAGGGCATATCAGCGGACACACAGAGAACTTCCTTACCGTCTGCGTCCCCAAGGCTGACATCAAGCCCAATACCTTGATCAACGTACAATTTATCGAAAACTCCCCAAAAGGACTCATAGGAAAAGTCATCCCATGAAAATTACCATCGCCGAACGCCTCCATCCCTTTTCCCACCGTCCAGGAACACAATGCCCGATTCCTTTGAGCACATGGCAATCGACCATTTACCCCACTCGGATCATCTTGCAAAAGATCGACAAACCCTCGCAAAGCTTTATCCTTGACCTATCCTTGCAAGGTCCGATGAAAGACTTTACAGCCGAAATTGACTTAGAAAAAGCGGTAGTCCGCGTGTTCGGATCGACGCCAGCAGGCTACCTCCGCTACGAGGTCCGCAGATCCTCCGATGGGATCCTTTTCACTTTCGAAAAAATCCCAGGAGCTGTTCTCAATTGCACCCTTCAAGGAAAAGCTGTTTCCTACCAGGTCACTCAAAAAGAGACGCTATTGGTCCCAGGCCCTGCAGAAGCAGCGCCTGCTGCCATCCCGACGGAGAGGCTCTCACTCGGTATGCACAAGTCTCAAGATTGGGAGATGGTCTTGCGCCGCTTTGATTTAAGAGAGATCTTTCCGGTCCTCTTGCGCCTTGGCGCTATGGTCCCATCGGTCCATCCATTGCGTAGCTCTTCTGGGACGCTTGGACTTCTGTCGGCTTTTCAAGAGGCCTGCGCATCGCGCGCCAAACTGCAGGTCCACGCTGCTTGCGAACAATGGCTCCTTGCTTCCTTTGCAGGCATCCTAGTTCCCACCCTCAACGACACCCTGCACCAGGGGATCCTTCCATCCTCTGCGCCCGTCTTGGAAGGCCCATCGGCTATTTCCCATCTGATCGAAGGCTCTCAGCTTGTCCGCTCCCTCTTTTTCAATGAAACGGAGGAGCATTGGGAGATCTTGCCATGCCTTCTTCCGGCTTTCGACTCGGGCCGCCTAATCAACTTATCTACCCAGCATGAAGAAAACATTTCCCTCGAGTGGTCGAAGCACCAGATCAAAAAGGTGATGATCCAAACCCGTGCGCCAAGGACCCAGGTCCTCCGCTTCCCTAAAGAGATCCGTTCTTTACGCCTCCGCAAATCCCTGAAAGAAAAGGGGAGGGTCGTTGATCTGCAAGCCGGCCAGACTACGATCGATCTGCCAGCTCATGCGCAGCTGTTCCTCGACTGTTTCAAGAAATGAAGGGCTGGCGTTAATCCAATAGGTTAGAGAACGTCTCTTAACAGGCTACTGTCAACTTTCGATTGCACCATGTAAATTATCAGATTTTACATGGAGTGTTAAGTCATGAAGCACAAGCGCTTAAAAATTGAAGAACGAGAGCAGATCGCAATTCTCCTAGCAAAAGAGA
>JAFEGU010000213.1 GCA_018239725.1 Verrucomicrobiota bacterium
AAAAAAATCCTTCCAGCCTTCATGCCAATGGGGAACACAGGAATGGGCGGCATGAGAAGAATGTACACTAAGCTCCATATGCCAATACCTCCTAACTTCCAGCCGCCCGAAGGAGCGCCCGGTCAGTTTGGAGAGATCGATATGTCGGGGATGTTCACCATCGTCAAGGTCCGCGACGGGATCACCAGCTACGCAGATCCAGGCTGGTATCAGAATCCTCCCAGAACGGTTGCAGGCCCTTGGCCCATTTCCAAAGCCCAACAGGACAAAGCCCCATGATCCGCATCGACCACCTCGATCATCTCGTCCTGACCGTTGCCGACCTTGAAAAAACGGTTCAATTCTACACCTCCATCCTCGGAATGACCTTGGAGGAGTTCGGCGAACGCCGCGAACGGAAAGCTCTCCGCTTCGGAAATCAAAAAATAAATTTACATCTGAAAGGGAAAGAGTTCGAGCCGAAGGCAAAGACTCCATTGCCCGGCTCTGCCGACCTCTGCTTCATCGCCCAAACATCGATCGAAGAGGTCCAGTCCATCCTCAAAGAGAAGGGGATACCCATCGAAGAAGGGCCCGTCAAACGGACCGGAGCAACGGGTCCCATCCTCTCCATCTACCTTAGAGATCCCGACGGCAACCTGCTCGAGGTTTCCAACTACTTCTAGAATTTGCTAAAATTTATCGAACCCTAAATCATCCAATTGATTTAAATTCACGGTCTTAGCTATGATGGTCGCTTCTATTCCGGATTAGCTCAGCGGTAGAGCAGTGGACTGTTAATCCATTGGTCGCAAGTTCGAATCTTGCATCCGGAGTTTCTTTTACAATATCAAGTCATGGAAGTAGCCCGCTTAAGATACCCTTACTCTAAGTTTTGGTTAATCTTTTGGATGATTATATTCCTGCCGATTGGCTTAGTCCTCTTAAGCCGTTTAGAATCAGTTTCGCCGACCTCAGTTCAGAAGTGGAAATATAAAGGCGATCGATTTTGGCTTTATTTCTGGGCTATCCTTTTTTTTCCCATCGCTATTTTGCTGCTTATCTTGAACGGCGTTTTAGTCAAAAATCGCCACGTTCGTAAGCCCATTTCTAAATCGACTCGCTAAAACTTTGGAAGGTTTCCTCTCGTTGATACGTGAGGAGTTCAAGAGAAGCTTTGCAAGTTTATACGCTCCATTAGCCCGTCATGGCAGTAAGGATGCGCCGCTTTCCCGTAAATGTCGAGCGTCCATGCATGGCAAGAATGTTGTCCAAAACCAGCATATCGCCCTTCTGCCAGGGAAAGTAGACGGTGTTTTCTTCTAAGACATCCAAGATGTGGTAAAGGTCCTTTCGGGGGATTCTTGTGTTATCGGCAAAAAAGATGTCGTGCAGCAGCGTGTGTTTGCGGCAATAGAGGATTTTGGCGCCGATATAGTTTTTCCAACCTAAGAATTTTGGATTAAAGTTGAAGTGTTGAGCTTGGTTGAACCAGACCTCTTCTTGGGTCTCGGGATGGGAGATGACCGAGGGAAGTACTTGGCTGATTTGCAGCCA
>JAFEGU010000214.1 GCA_018239725.1 Verrucomicrobiota bacterium
AGATTCAGCCTCATGCTGGATTTGAGAGACTTTCCGAGCGACAAGGGCATCTTCGATCCGCCCATAGATATGGATAATCTCATCCTCTAAACTTCCAAAATAGTCCTGTTGAGACTGTCCAAAGACGTTTTGCGCCTTGTCCTTCATGTCCCTTAAGGCCGTGCAGGTGCGGTCCAGGTCCCGGGTCAATTTAGTGACCTGTCGGGTAGACTGGATCGTATCTAGCTGGCCTTTAATGGATTGCAGTTGAGATTGCAACCCTTGAGATCCACGAACAAAATTAAGACTAATTTTAATAGATCCCATCTAACTTATTCTTCTTTATTATATGTATTAGAATTATAAGGGTAATATTTCACCCTACTTTAATTCTATTCCCTCTACATATAACATTCAATTAGCAATCTTTTTTTTAATTGAAGAAGGGCGAATAAAATAAAAAAAAGCTATGCCTTTTTCAAGACATAGCCTTTTTTAGGATCAGTTGTAAATTAAAATAATTTATTAACAACCCCAGATTCCGCGCAATTCCTCATCGAGCTTGGCAACGGCTGCCAGCTTGAGTGCTTGAGGAACATTGCATCCCTCTTCGTTTCTCAAAGCTGCTTTGCCGAAATCGCTCCAATTGCTGCGAGCCGAATCTTGGAATCCAGCTTCGACATGCCCATTGTAGAGAAAACCGCGGATCCTGTGCTCGAGATTTGGATGAGCGTAGTAATCGGGGAAGCTGTTATTGAGACGGATCTCGCTCAGCTGGTCCAATTGAGTGCGGAGGCTTTCCGTATCATTGGCACGGATTGCTTCTTGAATGCCGCTTAAGAGGACTTTGATAAGCGCTCTATTGATCACTTCAGTCCGCTCTTCTTGGGTTGCATTAGCTTGAGCTTTGGTTGGAGGAAGATCTCCGAAGAAAGCGATTCTTCCATAGTCATCATGTTCGACATATTTTTCCATGTGATTATGGAGCCAGAACTGCAATGCATAGATCGCATGTGCAGAAGGTGCGTCGGTATCTTCGATAAGAGAAGCGAATAATTGAAGCTGCAAAAGTTCTCCTTCAGCATTCAAAGAGTGCATCTGGTTGAAAAATCCTGCTGCAGCAATCTTCTTCTCTAAGGTCTCTCGAGAATATGGCGTAGCAGATAAATCAGAAATTTCAGACATGCGAAGTGCTTGCGCTAGCAATTCATTAAAGTCTCCATCAACTTCTGTAGAAGGAGGCAATTCAATTGAGTCAGCAATGTCAGATGGATTGATCGACATGGTGAACGCGCTAAGAAGCTCTTCCAATGTTTCTGCAACGCTTTCTTGCGGAGCTACAGTTGGGAACACAGCATTGACCGCTTGTCTGCAATGTTCAACGGTTGCGAACTCGGTTATTGCTCCGCTACCGCTATTGATCATTCCCATTCCTCCCGCTGGTATTGGACGCGCAGGCGAACGGATCTCATTGATCTTTTCATATAATCTTCCGCGCAGATCACTATCAACTTGAGGAAGCAGGGCTTTAAGAGCATTTTTATCATTAGTGTCCAGAGCAGAGAGGATCTGGCCTTTCAGGTTGGAACCAGAATTGGCTAGCTCTTCTGCCTTTTTTTGATCTGCGATGATCTTTTGAAGGGTCGAATGAACAGATCCTGTAAGTTCAGCAATCGATGTGCCGTGCTTTTCAGAAACGAAATTCCGGCCTAAAGCAAATTTTGTCAATGAGCCCATTAAAGGAAGCAGACTGTTGAAATCATGTTCGGCGTCTCCATTGAATCCACCTTTAATCGAAGCAAATTGATCGGTAAAGTATCGGATGTGGACAAGTTCAAGGTCTTTCATGAACCCTTGCAGTTGTTCAATCTCATGAGGAGCTGCATTCCCAGCTAACTCTGCAACGCGATCCTTCAAAGTTGTCTCTATTTCTGTAGCCGCTTGATGTGAAGTAAAGCTTGGAGAAACTCTTCGAAAGACTTCTTCAGAAGTTTGCATCAATCCGCTTAAAGAGTCGCCAAACGCAATTTCATCAGCAATACCCATTAAAGAAGCTCGTGTTCTTTGGAGTCTTTCCAAAGAATCGCTGATAGAGAATAAATGGGTTTGGAACTGGATCAGCGCTTCCGGTGCTAGGTCGTTGATCTGAGAGGCCAGAGATGTCATTGTTTCATACGAACTTTGGGCTCTATCGATTTGATCTAATTGCTGGAGCTGAGCTCGTTCATCGATGACTTGACCAGGTTCTCTGGCGTTCATGCTGCTTTCGAGCTGAGCTAAGCTTCTTGCTAGTTCAGCAGCTTGGGAAGCAACTTCCTGAGAAAAATTAATTGACATGGATTATACTCTCCATTTTTGTTGGTATTGTTGTCTAATTTGACGGATAACTTCTAACTTAATGACTTGAGGAACTTGATGCGGAGGGGCCTCATCGCGAAAACCTCGGCGGCCAAAATCTCCTTGGAATGCAGGATCGTGGGCAGAAACTAAGCTTTGATCGTTTGCCTGGGCTAGGTTGTAGCGCTGGTAGAGTGCGGCGAACAGGCTATGCGAGGCCCTGCTAAAGTTTTCAATCCGGTCCCGCTCATGAAGTTCGAACCGGTCCAGGATATCAAGATAGCGGCGTACACTTTCGATGTCGTTGTCCCTAATCGCATTTTCTATTCCTTCCAAACCGATTTCGACAAGCGTGCGCTGGATGGCCCTTGTCCGTTCAACAGGTTCTGAGCCGACTCCGCCGAAGTTTAAAAAGGCAAGCCGTCCATAGTCGTCGACATCGCTTGGGATCTTGTCCGGCGTTTCATTGGCTTGGATAAAGTAGGTGTGGAAGAAGAGGCGGTCGGAGACATTCCATGGGGTATCGGAGCTCATCCTGAACACAGCTTTCAGCTCGGAGGATTGTAATTGCGCGACTAAGGTCAACATTTGAAGATCTGCGTCATCATCGGGCCTGATCTGGAGGAGGCCCATCTGTTCAAGCATCTGAGTCAGCGATTCTGACGCTTGGAAGATAGGAGAATTAAGAGCAGAGGCTGGCTGGGAAACAGGGATAACAACTTCGTGAAACTGAGCGATCTCTGGCAACGGTGCGGCAGGTTGTACAATTTCAGTTGTTAAAGGAAGTTGCGCAGGAGCTTTTAAGATGACAGGGTAGAGGTTCATCATATTGTAATGCTCGCCCATGTCTTCAACAAAAGGATAACGGCGGGCCAAGTATGCAGCTGCATCTTCAGCGCGGTCAAATTCGACCAGGTAGGCATTCGGATTGTTATCATTAAGTTCGCGGCTGCCGTGCGAGTCGTAATGCACGAATAGGTTTTGACCTGAGTGGTCAGGATGGGGAAGAACGATAAGGGATCCTGATTCGCCATGTGATGTGATGATGCATCCGATCGATTCCTTCCCTTGGGCAGCCTTTAGATCGAGCAGAGATTGGACTGCTTCTTCAAAGACCGCTTTATTATCTTGCCTTAAGACTTTAGGATAAAACCCAAATCCGTCGAACTGAGCAGGCAGGACGATTTGCAGTTCAGGAAATCTGTCATTAGCGATATCTGCAAACGTAATATGTTCTCCTTCCAAGAGAGGATTTTGCCTCTGGACACTTAAGGCATCGACCATCATCTGCTGACCTTGACCGATCATGGCATTAAGGTCTGAGCCCCTTCCATTCTGTAGAAGAGAAAGCACTGCGCATGGAGCAATGCATGTGCAAGCTGAGTTGCGATCAGTGGCAACAGTATGGATTGCTGCATATCTGCCATCGTACTGGTTGTGATCGGCAAAGTATTTGCGGATGGTAGGCTGTTGCGTGGTTGTGGTTTCTGATGGGGCGATTAACGCGAGCTGCTCTTGGACGAGGGTTAGCGCTTCTGTCGCTGGGGAAACGGAGGCTCTTTCATCCAGTGTCCTTGCTTGAGGTTGAAGGTCTTGGATTGCACGGGTATAAGCTGTAAAAAGATTCCTTACTTCAGCAGGAGGAAGATCAAATAGTTGATCATTTAAAATCAGAATTTGATGTTGTATTGCTTGAGCTGCAGCAAGCGTACTTCTTGAAGAGGAAAAAATTTGATGAGCCATTTGATTTTGACCTTAGATTTATTTTCGCCCCTTTTGATCCGCAAATTTTATCAAATGGAGTTAAGCTAGTCAATTGGCAATTAATTTGTTAAAATTTATTGTATTTATTAAATTAAAACTTTAATTTGAAGGCTTTGTTTCAGATATCTGTTTGCGAAACGATCTTGTTGAATTGAATATATTTTAAATCGTTGTAAATCAATTGTTTATATAATATTAAAATTTATTTTATTTACTTTGATTTAATTATAAAATTTACAAAAAACTATTATTAAATTATAATATATTTTGAATACTATTTTAATTTAAAATTATAAAAGGATTGTTATTATGGCTTCTTCTAGTTCGCTATCGCTCGGGACTTCAAATTCAACTCACAGCTCTCCGATACATCCGGACGAGCAGCTGACGCCTCATTCCGAACCGACCCCGCATTCTGAACAAACAAAGAGATCTCAAGCTGCTTACGCAAGGATCCTTTCATCAGGGAGGTCAACTCAAACGGAACCTTTTGGAGCAGATCTTTTATCAGGTTCCGCTGCTGAGCAGAGCTCCCATTATCAGTTGCTGGGATCTCATGAAAATACAGGAGTAGATTTCTATGACTTAGCAGGTTTTGATAGCTTTAGCGAAGAGCATAAAATGTCTTGTGCGCGTAAAAATGCTCAGGACACGTACTCAGGGCTGGACGATACCAGTAAACAAAAGATTCATATGACCATCTGGAATCAGCTAGGGGCTCCAAGAGAAGTCGATCCAATGAATTGGAATCAAAGAGAAGCTATCGCTGACTTGGCAATGTTCTCTATTGCATTTAACAGTCTTTCTGAAGAAGAAAAAAATGGCTTAGTCTTTAAATACGAAGTAAATTCTTCGCCAAGCTTTGCTAGTTCAAGCGCTCCGATTGTTCAAGACGGTTATAATGAAACGTTCTCCTCAGGAGCAGGAATGCCAACGGTCGATCATGTCGCAACCCTTCCATCAAGTATCGATCATAGGTTCATTGCAACAATGGAGCCGCCGAAGACAATCGATCCCGATCTATTTACCAATTTAAGAACTGATCTAGAAACATATGGAAAAGGAGAAGCTACTGGAAAAAAAGAAACTATATTTCAGAAAAATGCTCGACAGCTGATTAATTTTTTTGAGGCTATATCTGAAGTCATTACTAGGTATGATAATAATACGATAAAAAGGGGGGGGATTTGTAAGGAAATTAAAGGAATTGCAATCAACTTGAATATGGGATTACACTTGGAAGAATTTGACGACCCCACAACTCTCATAGAAATGATTCGCGGTACGCTTGCTTCTGTGCAAATTGCCTATGTAAATGCTAAAGCTAACAATATGCTGCCGGTTTTTTTCATTGCAGGACTTGGTAATGGGAGTTGTTATAACACTCGTACAGAGATCATTAGTATGTATTCAGATGCGACTCATTGTGGTTATAGGCAAGAGGAAACAACTCGTAGGTTGTTAGAGTTTACTGTCATCACTTATGCTTCAAGGGAGAATCACCACAAATTGCCTGTTGATTTTGATAAGTTTCACGGATACCTTACTGGGACCATGGGTCTAAATTTGGAGTACTTTGGCATTAGTAATGAAAATCCTAGGGAGAACCCGATTGTTAAAGCCTTGACAATTTCCGGCAAATTTTCTTCTGATGACGATGGAAAATTTTTTGAGGCCATTATGGAGGAGTACACTTATTGGCCGACTAGTGGAGAAAAACGCTTACTGACCAAACGGGGCGATGAAGGCTATACAAAAGAAAGTAGAGCTGCATTTAGGCAATTATTGATCAGGAGCCAGGAAAACCTATTAACTGAAGTCAATGAGCAAAATGTCGATACACACATCGACAATTTCATACGACTGAATAGAGAACTGCTGACATCCGATTTAGGAGAGCCTATCGATGAGGCCTTTGCGCCCTTGGTTTCTCAATTATTCAATGTGTGGAGACAATCAGGAGAGCGATCACTACTCCTTCCAAGAGACAAAAACTATTTTAAGGAAAACAGAGCTTATTTTAGAGATTTGCTACTGTCAACTTTCGATTGCACCATGTAAATTATCAGATTTTACATGGAGTGTTAAGTCATGAAACACAAGCGCTTAAAAATTGAAGAACGAGAGCAGATCGCAATTCTCCTAGCAAAA
>JAFEGU010000215.1 GCA_018239725.1 Verrucomicrobiota bacterium
ATTCTTCGAGAACTACAGGAATGCGACTCATAACAGAAGGAGTGCCGACCGAGTAGGCCTCGCAAAATGTAAACGGGAACCCTCCTTCAAAAAACGTAGGATTTACAGCGCAAACCGCAAGATGATTTAGCGCAGCCAAAACCTCGCTGGAAACGCCAAAAAGAGAAATGACATCATTCTGTAGATGCTGGGCTTGTATGTAAGAGTGTGCTTTCTCGTAGTGTTGTGGCAACCCGGTCAAAATAAGCTTAGTGTTAATAAACCGTTTTCGTAGAAGAATTTCATAAGCCTTAATGAGGTTAATTATATTTTTATGAGGCCTGACCTGAGAAGAGTAAAATAGGAATTTCATATTTGGAAGATGAAAATTCGAAAGATAATGATCGTCTTTGAGTGATTTTTTTTGGTAAGCCTCAAGAATTTTCAATGCTTGATCGGTTTGAGAGAGTCGGTCTTTTTTAAGATGTATTGCTAGAGTGTCGACTCCATGTTTGATTACAGATATTTTGTTTTCCTCAATTTGATAAGGCTTCATCAGATGTTCTGCTTTAACATATGCGCTATAACAAAGGAAATGGGCATCAATAGTTAAGGTTTTTTTTATATTCTGATAAACATGATCCCATAAATACCAATGCGATGAGAAAATTGTAGGGAAATCATGAAAGATGATATCGGGAATTGCTATAACTTTTCTTTTTTTAATTTCACTTACTTCAGGCCAATAACCGGTAGGAATGTACCATAGTTCGATATCATCGCGTTTATTTATGAGCTTGACCAATTTTTTTGTCTCATCTTCTCTCATTGCAGCAAAAATTCGGGAGCCGAGGCCTCTTTCTTTCAGTTTGTCAAAAGGATCTAGAAAGTAACGTTTTATTCGAGGCATCAGGATTGCATGCATCTTTTTTTTAATTTTTGGCAACCAAAATGTAAAAACCTTGTAAATGGAATATAGTGATGCCCCAATAAATAGGGGAGGGGAGATTAAAAGGAATAGAAAAATGTTCTTTCCTGAAGCTTTAATTAATGCGTCGAATGTTTTTTTTGCAAATTTTAATTTATTTTCTTTTTTCTTTTTCTGTTTGTTTAAGATTCGCTGGACCCATTCTCGTAATGATAACAGAATGGGTTTTCGTTTTCGCGCTGAGAGGATTTCAATTGTTTCATTGCCAGAAAGATTCAATTCCTTGATGAGTTTATTAAATTCATTGCGACTCCAGCTCGGAAGAGCTACTACCATGCGACTCCTGAATTCCTTGGAATGCATGATAGACATAAGTAATTTAACAATACCCTGATTTCCAGCGAGTTCTCGTGGTGCAGATCCTAAATAGATACCGATGTTGCGTTTCATGAAACTTCCTTAATTAGATGTTGTCTGAATTGTAACCAATATTGGAGGGCTAGTTGAGTTGGAGTAAACTGCTCTAAAAAAATCATTTCTGGTAAACGGGATCTTCTTTCATCAGCCTCTAGTTCCATCGTTTTCAAATTGTTTGCCATGTCAGAAATATCATAAGGATCGAAAAAACGGAGATTCAACTGATATCTTTCATCATAAAATCGCATGGGAGGGTAATCGCTCGACAAGCATGGAACATTTAAGTAAGCAGCCTCGACAGCACACATCGTTCCAGCATCCATGAGAGCTGGATGCCATAAGAAACGGGCATGAGCTAGATATTGGTAATATAGAGGATCGGGGATTTCCCCTAGGATATGGCACCTATTTTTTAAAACTGGACTTGTCTCGATCATTTGCGCAAGAGCTCGAAGGTAAGGAATGGGATTCGATGAAGAAGAGTCGCGGAGCAAGTGCATACTATTTCCTACAACTATTGCGTCTAAACATCCCTCTTCTTGATGATAATAGCGCTCTAGGGCTTTGATCGAGCGTTCTAAATTCTTATGAAATGCCGGATTTGTCGCCCAGAAAAAGTATTCGTTATCATGAGGAGAAATTTCACTAGAAATAGAAGTTGGAGGATGGTATTCCATTGGCGAGAGATAGACTTTATTGGGATCTATTCCTACATATTGTATTATGTCATTTAATGTACTCGGTGTTGTAGCCGTGACAAATGAAGCATTTCTTGCAGTTGAGATAAAGCTTTTAAGAGTAGTTTCGTGAAGCTGAATGGCGAGTTCTGGGATATAGCGCTGGATGTAGTCATAGATTAGCACACCATAAGGAGTAACAGGTGCAAGTGGTGGACTTGTTCTGTCAGAGACCATGAACCAAAAGTTGCAATCGCAAAAGTTGTTCATTCCATCTTCTGGCAAAAGGAACTCCTCCGATGTTAGTTCATCAGGTATTTGTCTAAAATGACCGATAGCATCGAGTTCTTTTTTAGAAATTGTCCTCCAGGTCGTCGCGCGGATATTGATTCCCATTTCAAGTAAATCCGAGAAATCTTCAGAAGCATCATATTGTCCAGAACAATAAGAGAAAACGATTTCAGCAGGCTCTTCGTTTTGCCTGCTTCCTAAAAATAGCATCTTTGCAACATTTTTCGCCCCTCTCAATGTCCCCCCTCTGTAAGCGACGGGCAAAAAAACAGCAATTTTGCGAACTTTGCTTTTCTGATGAGAAAGAACCAGATTTTTGTGAATTAACTCTGAACAGATTGTTGTCATGATTTTTACACGTAATTATGAGATTGGAGACTTTCTGCTATTTTCATAAATAAATGAGTTTTACTGTTGCTAATGCGTGTCCCATCCATGCAAATTTCTTATGCTCCTACACGATTGAAAACATGTGTGTGTTTGGCTGGAATGGTGCTATGTTGCTTGGGACAAACAAAATGCATAACGATTTATTTCCTTGGTTTTCTCTGTCGCGTAAAATTCAGTTGTAGCACTTCAAAAAATCGATTTAGCAAGCCTTTGTCTTATACAATTCCAGAATTCTGGCGCAAGCTGTTCTGCAGTGAATTTTTCTAAGAAACTCTTTGGTGGAAGAAAGGTTTTTCTTTCTAAATAGGTGTTTTCCATTTCCTTTAATTTTTTTGACATGTTGCTGATGTTGTAAGGATCAAAATATAAAAGGTTTAGTTTGAAGCGTTCGTCAATAAACCGCATCCCAGGGTAATCGCTGGAAAGGCTAGGGGTGTTTAAATATGCAGCTTCAACGACGCAATAGGTGCCATTATCGATCAAAGTAGGATGCCATAGAAAGGCGGCATCAGATAGACATTGATAATATTCAGCATCAGATAAGTTGCCTAAAACTTTACAATGCTTTTTTAGGACTGGGCTCATTTGGATCTTTTCCGCCAAGGCTCGAACGTATTGGTTAGGATTTGTAGCAGACGCGTCTTTAAACATCTCCGTATGTTGGCCTACGATTAAGAGGTCCAATTTGCCATTTTCTTCAAGATAATAGCGTTCAAGAGCATTGAATGCCCTGACATGATTTTTATGAACAGTAATATTAGTAGCTAAAACGATGTAACCCCTATCATTTACTCTACTCGATGTTTTTTGGGATTTAGGGGATTGAAATTCCATCGGTAACACTAAGACTTTTTGCGCGTCAATTCCAGCGTATTGAATAGCATCGCACTTTGTATATGGGGTTGTTGTTATTACAAAGGAGGCATTCCGTGCATTGGCCAAAAAATAAAAGAGGCTGGTTTCCGAGTAATATTTGCAAAGCTCTGGAATGTAACGCTGAATATAGTCATAAACGACGATTCCATATGGAACAATCGGAGCCAATGGGGCGCTTGTTCTATCAGAAACCAAAAGCCAGAAGTCACATTCACAAAAATTGTTCGCACCATCTTCTGGGATCACATAGTCATTAAATTCTAATTCTTTTGGGATAGGCCGAAAATTGCCAGTAGCGCGAAATTCATTTTTGGAGAACATTCTCCATTTCGTCTCGCGTGCAGGAATGCCCATCTCGATTAAATCCTTGAATTGTTCCTTGGCATCATAAGCACCAGAGCAGAAAGAAAATACGACATCAACTGGTTCGTCATGGAATCGACTCCCCAGAAAGATCATTTTAGCAATGTTTTTAGCGCCTCTTAGAGAACCTCCCAAATGGGGAGCTGGTAAAAGTACAGCGATTTTCTTCACTTTTTTGTGAGTAGCTCTAGGTGCAATTTTTATTTTATCTGTTTCAAGGCACAGAGTTGACATGATTTTGTCTCTTGGATTGAGTTTCAAGGTAGTAAGCTATCCCAGTCTCGACATCCCCATCAAAATTGATCGAACCATTTTCCATTACCAAAAGTCGATGGCAAAAAGTTCTAAGAGCCGCTAGATCATGTGAAACTAGAAGCAAAATTTTTGCAGACGAAATAAGCTCACGCATTCTTTCCGATGCTTTTTTCATAAAGAAAGCATCCCCAGCACCGATCACTTCATCAAGAAGAATGATATCTCCGGAAATGAAAGTTGATATGGCAAAGGCTAAACGCACGAGCATTCCTGAAGAGTAACTTTTAAGTGGGTAGTTAATGAATGATCCTAAGTCTGCAAAATGGATGATCTCTTCCTCGAGAATACGCATGGTTGCAGGAGTTTGTCCTAAAAGAAGGCCTCGATATAGGATGTTCTCACGGCCAGTAGCTTCGTATTCAAATCCTAAATTTAGCTCAAAAAGCGACCTAATTTCACCTTCAACTTGGCAGATACCATGAGAAACGGGATATAGACCTGCTATCGTGCGTAGTAAGGTTGATTTTCCTGCTCCATTATGCCCCAGAATACCAACTCTTTCTCCGGCTTCGATTTTGAAAGAAATCCCTTTTAATGCATGGACACCCTTGAGTTTTTCTTTCTTCCCCTTAAGCAGCTTAAAGAAATGGGATTTTAAGGAGTTGTCCCGAAGGCCAAGATCCGAATAGTGTAAATGGACGTCTTTTAACTTGATCACAGGTAAAAAATCACCTTTTTCTCAGATGCTTTTAGAAAAAAAACTGCTGCAATTCCTAATATCAACGCGGTACCCAGACTATAAACATAATTTATAAAAAGAGGTAGCTCTCCATGCAATAAGGGAGCTCGGAATAAGCATAAAAGGTGATAGACAGGGTTGTAGTCCAATATCCATTTTATTCTGCCATTTTCAAACATGCTGGGGAGGAAAAAGACAGGGGAAACATACCACAGGGCTTGTAGAAGGAGCGTGACCATTTGGGAGAAATCTCGAAAGCGGATCGTAATTAGAGCTGTGATTGTCGAAAGAGGCCATCCTATCATGAAGAGGAGAAGAAAGGAAAAGGGAAGGCTAATCCAAGATGCATTACAGTTTTCAGGTTTCCATGCGAAAATCCAGATCAGCAAACCTATGGTTGCAA
>JAFEGU010000216.1 GCA_018239725.1 Verrucomicrobiota bacterium
AACACTTTGTTCGTGATCGGCTTGATGTAATGATCTGCCGAAATCCCTGTAACCGCATGGCCAAATTTAAAACCGTTCATGAAATATTCAGCGCATTGGCAAAAACTGATCGGCCCTTCGGAGCCGGACAGAAAGAATTGCGCTTGAGCATCTGAAAATTCATGGATGAGGTCTTTTTTAAGACTGCCTTCGCATAGGACAAAGTCCAATGGATAGGCCCCTTGAAAAAGAGGGGTAATTTTTTGGGCATGCTTGGACAGACACGGATCTGTTTTTCCTGTCTGAAAAAAATCGCAGACCACTGCTTCATGCTGTGCGATCTCAATTCCATCCAGATATTTTTTTTGGGAATCCTTAAGGTCCAAAACAAGGACCGTTGGATGCTGCGGTTTTTCCAACTGCAGCTTGGCTGCAGCTAGCTTTAGTCCTTTGACATCGTTCATTGTAAAAAGAGGCTTATTGCAAACCCCGTTCTGGGAAAAGATATCAAAGATCTCCCCTTCTTTAGCAGAAGGGTCTTGGATAAACGTAAAAGCCTTAGTCGACAAAAGGCTGCCATCCTTACCTGAAAAGGCAATGTTTAATGCATAAGCGCTTTCATGAAGGGGCGTAAGGGAAAAAGTCGATTTGTTAATCGATTGAACAGACATAAATACTCCTAATTTGTTTTTTAAATTCAAAAAAAATGCGTCGTGAAAAGTAGGGTTAAGAAGATAAGGGGGCTAGCCCCGCCGACGTAAAAAACAAATGGAGGCGCAAGAAGTCCTGAAAGACAACTCAAAAGGGAATAAGAGCTGGGATTCTTGCTGGCGCATAAATATTCTCGGTTAATGCATAAAATGTAGCATATACGACATATTTATGCAAGAATCAAGCATAAATATTTGATAATCACGATACTAGACGGGAATAGACTGAATAAATATTCAGCCCTGGAGCAGTTTTTTTATTTCTTGGGAGAGTTTTTGGACATTTTTTACCGACTTAGGAGCGATAAAAATTGTATCGTCGCCAGCAATCGTTGCTAGGATTTCTGTCGAGGTCTGGTGATAGTCAAGAACCCGCGCGACCATTGATGCCGATCCTGGACTCGTAAAGACCACGACCAGCATTTCATTAGAGACGATGTCCAAGATCAAGTCCTTAAGCGGCGTATGCATGGATGGAGGGGCAGGCTCTCTCGGAAGGGAATAGACCGTCTCCCCTTTGGAGTTGATGACTTTGACCGCTCCGACCTTTCGGAGCAATCTGGAGACCTTAGACTGGTTGATCTCATATCCCTGCTTTTCCAAGGCAACGCAAATGCCCTCTTGAGTCGTCGCTTTTCTGCTCATGAGAAGCGCTTTTAATGCATCGACTAGGGACTGGGAACTTTTTTTAGCAGCCATAGGGACAAATCCTTCTTCCAATATTCCTCATTGAGTAAAAAGCATAGCATGAATCAGATCAAGCCAAAAACAAACACGTGAGACAGTTGCAAAACTGCCTCAATAATTGATTTTTAGAATATTGCAACCTTAAAAATGACTTTTACTTGGGCCAGCATTCCTCATAAGTCAGATCAAACTCATCAGCAAATCCCAGGCCATATTCGAGATTCAAACGGAACCGGCTGCCTGCTGCAGCCCTTTCGTTGAGCTTCTTTATCTCTTCTTCGGTAAGCATAAAGTTCGCAATATCGATGTTTTCCTGCATGTGAAGCTTGCTCTTGCTCCCAGGAATAGGGATGCATCCATGCTGGACAATCCATTTCAGGGCGACCTGACACGCTGTCTTCCCATGCTTTTTTCCAATTTCATGCAACAGGACATCCTGGCCAATCCGCCCTAAATTCAGAGGCCTCCACGTCTGCACGACGATCGAGTGCTTCCGGCAAAAATCCAGAAAATGGGGATCGTAATAGTAGGGATGCATTTCCACTTGGACCCATGCAACGGAAACGCCCACCTCAAGCGCCTTTCTTAAGTGGTTAACAGTGACATTGCTTAAACCAATATGGCGGATCCTCTTTTTCTTCCTTTCTTCTTCCATGGCCTGAAGAGTATCTTTGATTGGGATCTTCCGATTAGGCCAGTGTATGAAATAGGCATCGAGGTAGCTAGTCTTCAGCTGATGCAGCGTCTCCTCCAAATCTCGATGCAAATCTTTCGGGCAGAGCTTGTCATGCCACACTTTTGAATTCAGGTAGAACTGGCTCCTGTCCTTTCCTTCCAACCCTTTTGCAATACTGGAGAAATTCCCATAAGAGGTTGCCGTATCAATGATCCGATATCCAGCCTCGGCGGCGTTTTTGACAGCCTCAGCGCACACTTCTCCTTTGAAAGGATAAGTTCCAAAACCCACAGCCGGATACTCTTTTCCTTCAATCCTGCATAGACATCTGATGACATCGACTTCAACTATAGCCAAGCCCATAGGCCTCCCATATCTTTCAAGAAAATATCAATCAAGCTTATCGTCCCGTGCTTCTAAAAATCAACAATCTGAACGCTTCCTCTTGACCTGTTTCAGAAAATTGAACTATTTTGTTGCATTGCATATAATCTCCGTGAGGCGCAAAAGCCAAAATCGCTTGTACGATTGAATCGTCAGCAGTATATAGCGGTTCCATCTGAAACGTACCAATAAATTCTTTTCTAGTGTAACATGTTTGTATGAAATTACTTAATGTATCTGAAAAAGAGAACTTGGAAGCCCAACTGAAGAAGACGAAAG
>JAFEGU010000217.1 GCA_018239725.1 Verrucomicrobiota bacterium
CTTCAGAAGGCGGCAGAGGCGGAGGCGACCGCTGGGGCAGCCAAGGCGACCGTCCACGTCGTCCACGTCGCGACTTCAACTAAGCGCTAAGATTTAGACCTTAGACGGGTTTTCCCTTCTAAGGCCTATCTTTGAACCGCCGGCAGGGGCGACCCTCCGGCGGTTTTTCTTTTCCCTCTCAATGATATGCGATTCTTCTATCCCTTTCATCTTTTGCGTCTTAGAATACTCCCTTCTTCCGCTCATCAAGTTAGCTAGCCGTATAGCTTTAAATACAAACAACTTAAACGAAAAACCCTCAAATCTCTTCTATTATCACAAAGCCACATCAAACAACAACTTATAAACACAAAAAAATAAAACAAAAATTCAAATAAACAAGCTAAATAACTAACAAAACATTTATAATTTTGGAAAAGAAATGAAATAATAGGCTAAAAAATGGACTTTACAGATCAAATTTGCTGCTGGGGTATTAAATTATTTTATGGCGATGAAATTAGAACCGAAATTGAAAAGGGGCGTCATCATATTTCTACTGACGCAACTAAACTCGATCAAACAGTTGATGACATTTTTCAAAAAAACCAATGGCAACAAGATTCTTGGACAACCGCAAAAAAAGCAGCAATTAAACACGTTCTTAAGGATTCTCTTTGGGAACGAAAACAAGAGCTGCTCCCTAACCTCCTCCAATCAGCTCAAAAATTCATGATAGTAGACCAAATTGAGCTCCCCCTTAGCCTCGAAGCCGCCGATAAATTAAGCGAAAGACTGCAGCAAACTAGCCTCTACAGAGCGTTTAAACCCTATGAGATTTCCTACATCCTTCGCAATTTTTCTGCTGCAGTGCATGTACTTGCCGCTGACAATATCATTACCGTTTCCGGCCCAAAGCATCTCATTCGCCCAAGAGAAGATCTTAACGATAAGGAAAATGAGGCTTGTGGCAAACGGCTTCAGGAATACCATCAGTCTGCTAAAACATTACATAGACAACAAAAAATAGAATCAGAACAAAAAGGCGTCAAAATCGGCTCAATGCTCAAATTAGCTCAATCACTGAGCCGGTTAGGTAATGCAACGAACCCCCTTAACCCACACGAAAAGACTCCCCTTGCTCCAGAATATGCTGATCGTTTATCCGCAAAAGTGCGCAATTCCGAGTTAGATAATCAATTCGAATATTACGAGGTCTCTTACATGCTGCAGAATTTTTCTGCCATAACGGCAGCGCTTGCTCAAGATCAGCTCATTAATATTTCTCCAGAAGGTGATATTACGCTAAAAGCCCATCTTAATGAGGATCAAGCAAAGCGTGCCGGCGAAAGGTATCAGACACTTCATCATTCCGCTAAGAGTGTTCACGAAGAAAGCAAACGGATCCATGAGGACGAGACAAACAGATTTTCATTGAAATTCGACATTTTCCCAAAAGAGGTCGATACTATGATCTACAAGATCCTCATCAAGTAAGCCCAAAATTTTCCGGTCTGTTGTCGCATGAGCAAGTCGTCAAAGCCATTGAAGACAAGGATCCAGAGATTCTTTGCAAAGCCTATCAAACGCTTGAGGCGCACCTCCAGAATCCCCAGAAGTCCACAGATCCTTACCAAAGAAGAATCTTTTAACTCTCTTACGCTTCATTTAAATTCAGCGGCTGAAACGTCAGCTTACATATAAATATCTAATTTTCAGTATATTAACCCTATTGTCCAGACTGTTTTTTGTAAAACATCATTTGCCTGAAACTATTTCTCAATCATTTGTAAGGCTTGTTTATACACAAGCACCTTAAAGCCAACCACTAAAACAAAACAAACACGAACGCTAATTAAACACTTAGACTAAACAGCCACGTTTATTTACATTAAATATTTAAATATGATAAAATGAAAATAAAAATTGGTTTATGGGTATTACTATGTCTTCTAATCCCTTAAGTAGAATTGTTTATGACTTATTTTCAGTGTCTTTTTCTCCTTCCGGGGAAGAAAAAAAACTGAAAAAAGAGATTGTTGTCATTCGCTCTGAAGGAGTTACAGCTCCTCTATCCGACGACGATGTCCAAAAAATCGTTCAAACATACTGCAAAAGTGCAGGGGAATTCTCTGCGCTCAAACAGATCTCCATTAAAGAATGGAATGTTGAGCAAAAACAGGGCACAGTTCAAATTGGCAACAAAGCAATTGAAATTAGTTTAGCTCCTTCGCAATCTGAAGCTGCCGTTGAAACAACTGCACCTGTCATCACAGTTAAACACCTCCCAGCGATCGCTAAGGATGAGGCTAAATACGGAACCGATTTTTGGTCTAACGTTGGGACTCTTATCCAAACAGCTTGGGAAACACATGCTCTCTTAGGCGTGGCGTCCGTCCTCTTTTTCCCAATAACGTTTGTCTTAAGCGGGATTGAGACAAGGGAATACGACCTTAAAGCAGAAAAGGTCGCGAAGAGCTTCGACGTCCTTTTTGAAAGCAAGCTCCCCTCTTCCCAAACTGTCAACCTTGAAGTGCTTAAGACTTTGCAGATCTTCTTAAGAAAATCAGGGGTCCAAAACGAAGCCCTTAATGAAACTCTTGCCAATGCGCTCCTCAACGGGCAAAACCTTGAGCGGGCAGCGCGCGGAGAGCCTATCGATTTTACAGCAGGGATCCTTCACCAGCTCAATGATGCCACTGAGAACAAGCCTGTCACTATCCCGTGCGGTCAATTTCAGGGAGAGCTCTTCAATCCTTCCTACCTTCAAATCTGGAAAGATACTAGTGGTAATATCATCGTCAAACGCTTCTCTTTTACCCCCGATACAGAAACGATCATCGGCAAAACGGACCCGATCCAGCAATATCAATTCAGTAAAGAAGATGGTTTCAGGCAATTTTGCCAATCCCTTGTCCACCATCTAAAACCGGCTCCTGCCTCTTACGCTTTGACGGAAGCGCAGCGCAAACAGGCCCCTATACTGGGAATTCAGGTCACGGAAGCCCCGGAAGCTCAGCCAGCGCCCCTTTCCCATCGAGATGCCATCCGCGACTCGCTGCTAAATTTTGGTGCCGCAGAAAAAGAATTGGACGAAGCAAGCCAAGCAATGAACCAGAAGTTCGCCTCTGCGCCTACGACCGACCCATGGAAACTTACGGCGGTCTTGCTAGGCGGTCACGAAACAGACCTGGGAACAGAAGATAAAAACCGTTTTATGTTCCTGACAACGCGATTCATGGTCCGCTCGTTGTGCAAATATGCCTCTGGAATGGACGAAACCCGCCGTGAAGTCTACTTTGCACGGATCGAAGAGCGCGTTCAAAAACTGGAAAAAAAGCTGACCAAGCAATTCGGCCCTGAAGCAAAAGAACACATGATCCCGATCTATGAAGATCTTCGCAAAGCAAGAAACCGTTATGCAAGAAGCTACGCAAGGCAGCAAGAGCTGGCACAAGCAGCAGAATTGCGCACGGCTCCCGTCTCAAAACCGATCCAGCTCTCTTTTACCACCGTTTCCCCTTCTGAAACCGTGGCTGAACCCACCGCTGTCCAAGGCGGCAGAGGAATCTGCACATTAAAAAAAGAACTTGAAACAGTCTCCAACATATTATCAAACGATCCGGCTAAAGACGGGATTATCGATGCCATGGTAGCGATCACAGCAAGGGCTTCTAAACTGATCGATGAGAAAAAATATGAACAAGCTGCCAAGCTGGCAAATGCTCTGCTAGACAAGCTCCCTCCTTTGACCAATCCTTCCGTTTGGGACAAGTTTAACGACCAAGAATTAAAAGAGATCAGCGACCAGCTCACTTTGGCCTCCCAATATCTATTCGAGGCCAAATTACGGTTAAACCATCCTCTTTGCAACAATGTCGAACTGGTGAATTTCTTTCAGAACCAGGCCACTTTGATCTATCTTGCTCGAAGACGGACAAATCTTGCTAAGCAGGACTTGATCAAAAAACTTATTGCAAAACCTAATCTCTATGAAGAGATTAAAGCTCACGCGCAGGGCAAAGTGACGTCCGCTATCCCAGAAGAACTACCTACTGCGGAAAGTCCTTTTTGGATCGAGTTTCTATATAAAGCAGACCCTTACTTCATTGGCCATCTGGCAAGAAAGTGCGGCCTCTCTAGGGAACAGGCCCTCTCCCTTTCATTTGACCGGTTCACTGGAGATTTGCAATACCTCTACGAATCTCTTGCTTGCGATCCATATCTTCAATTGGGATCGGACGCAACGACATTAGATAAAGTGGAAGGGATCCGTTTTCTATGGATTCATGAAATGCCTGCTCTGGATGACTTTCCTTCAGGTTCGATTCGCCGTGAAAGCATCTGCCTTGATAGCTGCTATGTCGAAGCCGATCCGGATAAGACGCGATTTCATAATTGGCACTTTGCCTACAATCTTCATCGGGTCAGCAAAGGGTATGACGAAGATCAAGAGGGTCCTGACACGGTTTCAAAACCGCTTTCTTCAAGCCCTGAGGATCGGGTCAGCAAAGGGTATGACGAAGATCAAGAGGGTCCTGACACGGTTTCAAAACCGCTTTCTTCAAGCCCTGAGGACCGGCTGAAAGAACTACAAAAAATTTTTTCTGGTAAGGATAAAGACCAAAGCGAAGTAGACTTCCTTAACAACTGTCTTAGGGAGATCGCCCCTCCGCAAGACCCATCTCAGCAACGTCTTCCTGATTTTGTCAGCGGCATGAGACGGGCGGAACTTTTTTTACGCTCTGCGCAGCATCCTGAGCACTCTTTATTCGTAAGTTATTCAAATAAGGCAACTGCGGTAGCGAATACAGTAAAACTCGTACAAGATGCACGGCGCGGCGTCGAAGACCCAACCGATCAAGAGGCGATCATAAAAAATCTTCAGCGGCGCCACCGCTCTCTTTTAAGAGAGAAAGTAGACCAGATGCCATCGCGGATCACCTTGTCTGTTAAAGAAACCTACCTTCCTACGACATCCGGCGCACTCTATCCCACTCTCCGGCTGAACGAAACTGATAGTGGAGGGGTTGAATACTTTCCCTTTGGACTGCCAGGAACCCTCAATGAATACACCCCTCCGCCAAACCATTCCGTCCATAGTATGCTTTGCGGATCGCTGCCATCTTGGATTGCTAGCAGCCGAGATTGCCGATACTCCCCGTCCTCAGATCAAGCGCAGCTAGAAAGAAATCAAAGACCTCATGAACATGTCCCTCATGCCATACCCAACGATGGGTTATACACAACGCGCATTCCTGAGGTAAGGGTGGGAAATCGGATCCCCGGATTAACAGAACAGGACCAAATAGATCTATTGCTCTTAGTTTCTCCAAATAACAGCTATTTGACGCTAGAACACGTTCTGGATTACATTGCATCTAAACCGCATCTGCTCGAAAATCCCCTTGTTAGAATGCAGATTTGGAATGCTTTTTCGAAATACTCGATCGAAGGCACAGTACATATTGTGTCCGGTATCGATGCAGCCCTTTGCAGCGAGCCGTTTCACCTTGATAACCTTTTTAAAAACCTGAAAAAAGTATCTACGATCAGACAAACGGCCCTAGAAAAACAACAAACTGAAGCTGTAGCCCTTATTGATGATATGTTGGCAAAAATTGGAGAACGGGCTCTCTTTTTCCAAGGCAAATGGGATACAGTCGATACGGAAAAAGAGAAGAGTATTGAAAGTTTTATAAAGGAAATGAGTCCTTACGCCCAACAGCGGGAAAGTGAAATTAAATTGCTTGCACTGCCCGAGAACATTAAGAGTAATGCTCAAGCCATGCAAAAGCTTTTAAAATCCATTTCAGAGCAATGCCTTGCTACAGCAAAACCAAAGGAATGGAAAAAACAGCTAACCGATCCATCTCAAGTGACTGCCAGACTCCACTATTTAAGCATTCTTTCCCAAGAAGAAATCGCATCTGCTTCCGCAGAAGATCTTGCATCTTATCTGCAGTATTGGTCATCAATCCAAAGCATTTCGAATGATAGCGAACTGCCCCAACTGTTTTACCTCGTCCAAACCAAGATGGAAAATAGTATTCTTCCAGCAATCGATGAAAAGCTCCAATCCGATCAGCAGCTTCGCAACACGGTATGCTCCCTGCTAGCTCCCAAAACAACTGCAGCCGGCATGGGTTGGCAGCGCGACAGCGAGAACGATTATATCTATACATTGGGATCTCACCGATTAAATATTGCCAATGCAGGTTCGCAAGTCATTTTAAAAGAAGCTGTTCGAGGAGCTTTCGAGCTCCCTTCTGAAATTCTAGGAGACCCTCTCTACGTCCGTATTTTTGGCGAGCAATCTTTTAATGCTACTTATCACAATCTAGGCATTGAAGAGCTCTACAAGTGGTCTGTCGGAGACCGCACTTTTGAGATCCGCCGCAATATCGAAGACCGTTCGATCACACGCATCAGTCAAACCATTGATGGCGCTGAATATGTGTTTTCTTCTGCGGTTATCAGAGATGACATCCCCCTTTCCCGGTTGATGAAGCAACAAGGGATCTGGGTCAAAGCAAATGGCGAAGGACCTTCCGCTCTTTTATTCATCGCTCCTCAAAACCGATGGAAAACAGGCAAGTCTTTGCTTGCAGATAGCCAAGTGCTCCATTTGGACCTTTCCTCCTCTCAACAGCTCACAGGAATTTGGATGCCATCGGCAAAAGGAAGGCAAAAAGTTGCTATTGACAATACCTTTCAAGCCAACAAAATTTTCCAATGCTGCGATCCAAGCAATATGCTGATGCTTCTCAATCCACAAGGAGATGGTGTAGACGAGATCGTCTTCCTAAAAGAAAACCTCCGTCTCAAACACGTGGACAACCGCTGGAAAGTGGTTGGCGAAGAAGGCCTCTTCCTCCAAGTCCAAGGCTCTTACCGCTTTAGAGAAATGTTCGGAGATAGTTTTGAAAGCTTTATGCTCCCTCTGGTTAAAACAAAGAAGCGCAGAGACGGGAAAGAAGAGTTTGATGGCTATCAGCTCCGCATATGGCCCCATCAGCTCCAGCCTGCTCTGGCAAGTTCTGCAACAGGAAGTGCTTTAGAATTTGTTCAAATGACCAATGCACCGCAGATGGTCGTCACGCAAGATGCGAAAGGCAATTGGCATGGAACTCCGTCCTCCTTTCTTTATCTAGCAACAGTGTCCTATGCGCGAGGAGATGTCGACCAGGCCCTCTTTTTCTTGAGCCAGGTCAACGGTTCCCGCTCATTGATCAAAAAAGATGAGGCTGACCTCTTTGATCAAATTGCGAGAAACTTGCAATCCTTGCCAGCAGCAACGAATAAAGCCATCGCATTCCAATTAAAGGCATCGCTTCTCATTTCCAGAGTTCAACGAGAGGCTTTTGGCCGAAGCAATTTCGAAGGTTTAAGCTGGGAGCGGTATCACGAGGATACCACCCGCTTATTAAACCTTTATCAAGCGTATGATCGAGCAGTGCAGGACCCGGACGCCTTACAATCTCTTCAACAGAAAAAACTTGTCCTGACACCTTCCGAACTCGATGAGCTGCAGGCGCGGCGGACGCAATCTCTTCAAGTTATTCTCGAACTATCTACAGAGGTTCCAAGAATTCAGCCCACGCAGCACATCGTCCTTACTGTGAACCAACAGACCGACTTGGAACAATTTACGCCTTTCTTGATCTTGATGATGCAGCCGCCAGCACAAAGGATCACGTTGAGCAAGCTAAGCTGTCAAGCAACGCCGCAGGAAATGCTCGGCCGTTTTTGGGACTACTGGCAAGCGATCTCTTCAGCAACAAAGATTGAAGATCTAGATGCTTTGACACCCCTTTATTTCAACCTGCCGCCTGAGCTCGACACGCAGCCTGAGTTGAAAAAAGCTGTGGAAACAGCAAGGAGCATCCTCCTCAGTTTGGCCGAGCTCAAAAAAATAAAATTGAATGATAACACAAGCGAAATCCAATTACCCACTGCGCTTAGTCCAGAGAAATTTCAGCTTAAAAGCGACCTGCTTACCGAAATGCAGGTACCAAGCGAATGGATGGTCGGGCGCTTCCTTCAAGAGTACTACCGAGGAAAACATGAAACGAGCAGACGCGCTTTAGAAGACCAGATTACCGGTGTGTTTTCCAACCTGTTGAACCAATGCGCTAATTCGAATATCAATACAATACTTTCCCCTCCGCATGCTGGGACGATCTTGTCGACAAGAGCCGAACCCGAATGGGGATCGATCGAAGCACTCCTTGACAAGCTTACTGAGGAAGGCTCAAGCATTCCTGCTGAAGAAAAAGCCTTATACAAGAAAATCCGAGAGAAAATAGAAACTGCGTCCTATTTCAAAGAAAGCAAACAGTTTATTGAACTGCTGCGCCACTTATACGAAACGAAGGCTCCTGTAGTAGCTATGCGTTATCAGGCAGAGCTTCAAAGTAGGATTCAA
>JAFEGU010000218.1 GCA_018239725.1 Verrucomicrobiota bacterium
TGGAAAGAAACAAAGTTGTATTAACAGGCGATCGGCCAACAGGGCCTCTGCATTTAGGGCATTACGTCGGCTCATTGAAGAACCGCGTAGAGCTGCAGAAAAGCTGCAAGCAATTTGTCATGGTCGCCGATGTTCAGGCATTGACCGACAATTATGAGCACCCTCAGAAAGTGCGGGAGAATGTGCTGCAGGTCGCTTTAGATTACTTGGCCGTCGGCATCGATCCTGAGCAGACCACGATCTTTATTCAGTCCCTTATCCCTCAAATTCCCGAGCTGACCCTTTATTATCTGAATTTAGTGACCTGGAACCGTTTGAAGCACAATCCCACCGTCAAGCAAGAGATCGTTCAAAAAGGGTATGGAGAAAGTGTTCCTGCAGGGTTTATGGTCTATCCTGTCAGCCAAGCTGCCGATATCACCGTTGTCAAAGCAGACCTTGTGCCAGTGGGCGAAGACCAGCTGCCGATGATCGAACAGACCAACGAGATCGTCCGCCATTTCAATAGGATCTATAAGAAAGATGTCCTTGTCGAAGCGCAAGCGATGATCCCGAAATTGGCCCGTTTGCCAGGGACCGATGGCAAAGCAAAAATGAGCAAATCGCTGGGCAATTGCATCTATCTCGGCGACAGCGCCGAGGCCGTCGCCAAAAAAGTGAAGGGGATGTACACCGATCCAGGACATCTCAAAGTCGAAGACCCTGGAAAAGTCGAAGGCAATCCTGTCTTCACTTATCTCGATGCATTCGATCCCGATACAGCTGCAGTGGAAGAGCTAAAGGCCCATTACCAGCGGGGCGGACTTGGAGACTCTGTCGTCAAGAAACGGCTCAACGATGTTCTCCAAGCTTTCCTAGAGCCGGTCCGTCAGCGCAGAGAAGCTTATGCAAAGGACCCGCAAGCTGTCATGCAGATGCTGAAAAAAGGGACGGAAAAGACTCTTGAGATTGCAGAGCAGACCCTGCAAGATGTGCGTAAAGCGATGTGTTTGGATTATTAGATCGCGTGCATTACCCCATTCGCCTGGAAAAATTGTTCTTTTTTTACAGTATTTTATCCCATGTTTTTACATGTGAACGCTGAGCTTGAAAGAGTAATCGACGATCCTCTGTTCCTTCAATTGATAACGGAACCAGGAGACGGCTTTTACTATGAACGTTTCAAACAGCTCGATAAGTGTCAAAACGTCCTTGCTGCTATCCCTAAAGTAGGCGAGGGGATGATCCCTTACTTCGAAAAGGTTCAAAGCGAGCTGATAGCCGTTTGCTGAGAAAAAGGAGGCAATAGCCTCCTTCTTATACCAATCTCAGAAAATAAATTCATAAATTTTGCTCGCCTTTCTCCTCCGAGCGTTAGCCTTCACTTGAAGCAGCTTATTCAAGCTAGCCTTCTCGCTACAGGCTTTGGTTCTCGGTAAAATTCGAGCAAAATTTATGAATTTATTTTCTGAGATTGGTATTAATCCTTGTGCTGCTCTTCTTCAATCTCGTGGTTGATGTCCTCTTCCTCTTCGGCAAGCGGCTCCTTGCTTTCTAAAAATTCCCGAAAAAGGATGTAGATCCCCCCGATGGCAAATAACACCGGAAGGAGGATTTCCCAAGAGATGTTGAACTGCACAGTGACAAACACTCCTACAAAGACAAACAGCGAGATCCCCATGTCATAGTGGCGCCCCAACAGGTATTGCCGCAGTGCAAGCGGAATCCCAACGACCAGCATGATCCCCGGCCACCAGGCCGCAAGATAGGAAATGATCGCAAGCCCGATCAGAAAGAGGGCAACGGAAATCGCTTTCGCCCTTTTTTTGGAAATCAATGCCTTAGCCATGTGAGTCCCTCCAAGTCCATTCATAGGGAATGTTTGATTTTTTGAGAAGAAAAATCAAAAAATCATTTTGCATTGATTGAAATTTTTTATTATTAAATTTTTAAAAATATTAAATTTATATAAATTTATTATATTTTGTGTTATAATCAATTTATAATTAATTTTTTTTATATTGGAGAGGTTATGAGCCATATTAGCAGAGCTTCATCAAGCACATCCAGTTCAAGTGCTCCAAGCCTAGATGAAGGCTTTATGACACGAGGCAAAAAAGGAAAGAGCGGAAATAGGGGAAAGTCAGTAGCTGGAATAGCAGGAAGAGGCTTGCCAGCACCAGCTTTAACATCGGTTCCTCCTCTTCGTGGAGTAGGGAGAGCTGAACCATCATCTTCTATCCGTATGAGAGGAGCCTTTCAAAGAGTGATAGGCCCAACTTCTACTGCAACCAGCTCGTCTGCAACAAGTTCTTCCAGCAGCAGTTCAGTCTGCAGTTCTTCATCCGGAAGTCGAGGAGTTAGGAAGCCTCGCGGTTTCGAGGCTTCCTCTTCATCAAGAGGCAGCGTTCAAGGCCATAGGATAGAAAGTATTTCCCAACTCTCGGATGTTGAAATTCAAAGAAGGGTAAATGACTTATTAAATCCTGGAAAGAAGGCATTAACTGTTGTTCAAGGTCAGAGTTTTTGCGCTCAAATTAAAGATACGTCTACTGGTTTTGACGAAGCGATCCGTTTGGTTAGCAATCATAAAGTAACAGCATATGTTCTCAATGCTATTCTGAGTAAACAAGATCGAAATGCAAGCCATGCCTGGTTGTTTAAGAAAGAGCTTTTTAAGCAAATGGAAAACGAGGACAAAACAGCTCATAACATTAACATATTCATTAAACAGGCTGCGCTTCATCATGATTTTGAAATGGCAAAAATGGCATTTGAAGCTGCGGTAGGTTTAAATCGAGCCGATGCCGTGACCTATACTAGCTATATTTATGCAGCAGGAAAGAATGGTGAATTTGCCGAAGCTAAAATGGCATTTGAAAAAGCGGTAGATTTAAGTCGAGCTGATGCCGTGACTTATAATAGCTATATCGATGCAGCAGGAAAGAATGGTGAATTTGCCGAAGCTAAAATGGCATTTGAAAAAGCGGTTGTTTTAGGTCTAGCCAATACCGTGACCTATAATAGCTATATCGATGCAGCAGGAAAAAATGGTGAATTTGCCGAAGCTAAAATGGCATTTGAAGCTGCGGTAGATTTAAGTCGAGCTGATGCCGTGACTTATAATAGCTATATCGATGCAGCAGGAAAGAATGGTGAATTTGCCGAAGCTAAAA
>JAFEGU010000219.1 GCA_018239725.1 Verrucomicrobiota bacterium
AATCCCTTTTTTACCTACGGATACCATCACAACAATCGTCTTTTGCGCTAGCGAATCTCAAGAGCGTACCGATATCACAACAATCTGCGCTGCTAGAGGCGTCAATCACAGCTGGAAAATTGCAGTCGATTCTAGAGTTTTAGAAAAATTTTGGCAGATCGCGGTCTCAGAAAATAGCCTGTTCCATCTCTGCATTCCTAATTTGAATCCCAGCGATATCGAAAAAGTAAGCACGGCAACATTCATTAAAGGGTTTTATCCAAGCTACAACAAGATTCCGAAGGATGAAGTTCCTACGCTGTATTGGAAACTGACTTGTCAAGATCCTGCCGTCCGTAAAGATTGGGAAATGAGAGCAGGAATTAAATATGCATGCGATTCTCTTGAAGGGCAAACAAATTCCATTCAGAGCAATCCTTCCTGCCAAATAGTATTAGGAAGTCCAGTCCTATTGAAATTTGCCTGTTTGGCAACAGAATTGCAAAGTCCTCGCCTCGGCATCTCTCCTTCTGAACACAGCAGCGATATAGCCTTAGAAACGATGTGGAAAAAAGTCATTGAACAATCCACACATAATAAACTTGAATTAGATGGACTTGAATTACCAGTGAAGGCAAGCGACATCCGTCTATGGCTGCATAATCCAGATAATGCTGTATTAATCCGCAAAATGGTCCACTTAAATCTCAGCGGACTTGGGTTGACCCAGCTCCCGCCGGAAATTGGTAAATTCACTGGTTTGCAAACTCTTGTTCTCTCAAATAACAAACTTACATTCCTTCCTGAATCAATCTGCAATTTAACATTCCTATATAACCTTTACGTTGAAGATAATCAGCTATTGAGCCTTCCCAATTCGATCGGCAATTTAAATTCCCTTCACAACATTCAAGTTAATAACAATCAATTACACTCTCTTCCACATTCGATAACAAACTTAAATCAAGAATCCACAGTTAACATAAATAATAATCCTTGCCTATTCATGTTAGACAGAAAATTATCTCTAAAAGAACACGGTCCACTCTTAGCAGCCCAAGTGTGTAGCGCTTGGAGAAAATCCGCGGCCTATCAATGCCTATCGCCGCTTGCCTCTCTTTGCCAATCGATCCATCTACAAGTCGAACAACCATTTGAAGCGGAGCATCCACTTCTTGATGAGCTATTTTCACAGCTTCCTCAAGAAATGCAAAATCAAATCAAAACGAACTTAGGGCCCGCATTTCAAAATAACCCATGTAAAAATCAAGGTGAGCTGGCTAAAGCCATTATTTCCACCCTAAAAACTCAGTTTGAAGCTCTCTCAGATAGCCAGAGAAAACTAGTCTACTATCTAGTCTGGGATATCGCTGGACAGCCTCCAGAATGTGGCGACAACTGGGCCGAATACTACGGATCCCAAAATGTCATGCTTCTGATCGATGCATTCGCTGTAGCAGCGGCGATCGGCAAATATGAGGCGCTTCCAGAAGATCAGAAAAAACTGGTCCATTACCATAATTGGAACTTAGCTGAAAGGCCGCCAGGAGACAACTGGGGAGCAGTTCATTTAATGGATGATAAGGCAAGGTTCCTTAAAGCCTTAAGCTTAGCAACTGGCACCTCGTTCTAAATACCCAATACAGGCAGGTCAAGCGCCTGCCTGTCCTTTAATTAAATAGATCGAAAGACCTTCGCCTATCAAATCGTATCCAGTAATGTTCAAACTCATTTCTACGGTTGAACTGGATCGTTCTTTAAACAGATGAAGTTTAGTAAAAACACTGAAATACAAACCAAACTTCGATCATAGAAAAT
>JAFEGU010000021.1 GCA_018239725.1 Verrucomicrobiota bacterium
AATCTTTCGTCTTCTTCAGTTGGGCTTCCAAGTTCTCTTTTTCAGATACATTAAGTAATTTCATACAAACATGTTACACTAGAAAAGAATTTATTGGTACGTTTCAGATGGAACCGCTATATACCTTTGATCCAACCAACTCGAAGAACAGAAGCTTCCGCCTAAGACATTTACCTTTAATTAATTGCGACACAACCCAATTACAAACTATCCGACAATTAACATTGATAATTATAATTTCACAATATATAATTAAGGCTCATAAAAAGGGGGAATAATTAATGAGCACGTTATCAATAATTGCCCAAAAACAAGTCCTACCCCAATTCTCGGAAAATCTAACTCTAGCCTACAAACATCTACGGAAAACCGAAGAGGGCTTAAGCATTTGCCACCAACTGCATGCACTTTCCAATCAATTGTCCGAACTGACAAAATCAAACCGCCTTTCTTCAGACAATTTGAAAGAGATCACAGGACAGCTCATAACGATCAACCAGCAGATCCAGGATAAGAAAGTCACGGAGCGGTTTGAAAAAATTGCCCAGATCATGGCGAAGCTATCCGGAGCTGTCTTCCCAACGCCATTGCCGCCAGCTCCCTTTGCGGCGCAAGAACCTTTAAGAAAAACGGACCGGGTCAGCACGACCGCCTCCGCGCCTGCTTCTTCCGAACCATCTAAATCAGCCCAACAGAACACAATCGAAAAAAAGAGCGATAAGACAGAAGCATCGATAAGCGCCGTAGAGAATTGCCGTGCGCACGAAGGCCAGGATCAACTGGACTGTGGGCACACGAAAAGGTCCGGTGAACCTTCGCAACCCATAGCAGGCGAATCTACCTTGGATGCGAACAAGTCTCATCCCCCAGCCAGTTCAACTTCACAAAACCTGACGGCGCCACATATAGCAGATCCTGTGCCTACGCAACCTGAAGCTCAGGTTGCCAGCCAAGTAGCAAACAGACTGGAGAAACACAACAGAAGGGCCTTCGACCTGATGCCCAAGGCCAATACGCCTTATCGACATTACCCCCACACTCCAGAACATAAAGCATCCTTCCTTTCCCTACGGACGGCAAATCGATCTCCTGTGAAATTTTCAAATGGCCCCTTCCAAGATCAGATCTATTCTGAAACGCGACCGTTGAGCAGCTCTGTCGTTAATGTCGCTTGCGCCCAAGGACGCAAAAACACGATGGAAGACCGGTTTCTTGCCGTTACGTTGCATTTTCAGGCCAATGGGAAAACCTGCAGCGCCGACCTCTTCGGCGTATTTGACGGCCATGGAGGATCTGAGACTGTAGAGTTCGTTATCAGCAATCTCGAAAACTTTCTTCAAAAGCAGCTGGAAAGGCGCCTGCAAGATAAAGCTCCTAACGAAGATGATATTTTTTATGCTCTGCGGGAAGCCGTCCTGATGGCGCATCAACAATGTGTTTCAAAGGAACTCAGAGGCGGCACGACAGCGATCTTCGGGTTCAAATTGACAGATTCCCATGAAATCTGGACGGCAAACGTCGGCGACTCTTCTGCCATCTTGGATAGAACAGGAGAAGCCATTCCGATGAGCATCGAACAAAAACCTCTCTATTTACCCGATTCTTCTGTAGAAAATGCTCCCTCTTACGTCCCGAACAAATATGCAAAGGACCTCTTGAAAAAAGACGTCTTCCTAAACAATGGAAAAAACATCACGGATCAAGAACTTTTCGAAGGAAAAAAAATGGTCATGACCAGCCTAGGAAAAGATGATGAGAACACCCACCGCCTTGTTCTGGGAATTCCCAATAAGCTCCACCTCGACATGTCAAGGTCGATTGGAGACGTCTCATTGGACAATTGGAAAAAATGCACCCCTGAAGTTTTCAAGCAAACGCTGCAACCCGGAGATTTATTGATCCTGCACAGCGACGGGGTCAAAGCGCTCCCTAGAACAACGATCGGGATCATTGAAACAGAAAAACAACAGGGAATACCTACAAAAGAGACGCTAGAGAACCTAGTTCAAGCGGCGATCCGAGACAAAGACAATGTCTGCGCAATGATCGTCAGCTTCAATGAAAATTAACAACAGGTACCAAATAAGCGCGGTCCAACTTAGCTTAATTTAATAGATCTCTTGCATAACTCCATTCACCTGGCAAAATCGGAGATTTTTCCAGGCAAAGCGGGTTATGCAAGAGATCTAATGTCCAAGCTGGACCGCGCCGTTGAGGCAAATTCGATCAGTTGCCGACTTCGCTAAAGAGCAACTCCGCATGGTCTTGCTTCCACGCTGCAATCAGGTCTGTTTGGACAACCTCCCATGGAAATCCGTCTCTTCCAAAATGCCCATAAGCTGCCGTTGCCTGGTAGATGGGACGGCGCAGATTGAGAGTCTCGACAATCTTCTTGACCGATGTGTCGATCAAACTCGAAGCGAACTCTTCGACGACCTTTTGGCTCTTAGCAGTTCCAAACGTTTCAATTTGGACCATGACAGGGCGCGGCTGGCCGATCACGTAAGCAAGTCCCACTTCGCAGCGCTCAGCAAAACCTGCTGCCACAATGTTCTTTGCAATGTAGCGGGCTGCATAGGCGCCGGAGCGGTCGACCTTGCTGGGATCCTTGCCGGAAAAAGCTCCGCCGCCGACCCGAGCATAACCTCCGTAGGTATCGACGACAATCTTGCGTCCGGTCAAACCTGCATCAGATTGCGGCCCTGGAATATGCCAAATCCCTGTGCCGTTGATGATGATATCTTTTGCAGAAGGAAGCTGCATCCCGTAGGCATCGAGAACAGGCGTAATGACGTTTTCGATGATCGCACGAGACAGTGTCGCATGATCGACATCTTCTGAATGGGAGATGGCAACGACTACCTTCTCCACGCGGACAGGCTTTCCATTTTCATAGGCGACGGTCACTTGCGACTTGCCATCCGGCCTGATGAAAGGAACGATCCCCTCTTTGCGGACTTTGTCCAGCCTGTGGGTCAATGCATGGGACAAGGTGATCGGCATCGGCATCAGCTCTTGCGTGTCTGTGCAAGCATAGCCGAACATCATTCCCTGGTCTCCTGCGCCTTCATCATCTTTGACGCCGATGGCAATATCTGGCGATTGCTGGTGCAAGTGGTTTTGGAAGGGAGACTGATCGGAAAATCCCCAATCGGGATTGGTGTAGCCGATCTGCTTGATCGTCTTGCGGACAATCGCTTCAAAATCGACAGTTGCGGTCGTATTGACCTCGCCGTAGAGAGCAACGCAATCGTCTCCAACAACGGTTTCAATTCCCGTTTTTGCTTTTGGATCTTGGCTGAGGATCTCATCCAAAATGGCATCGCTGATCTGGTCGCACATTTTATCCGGGTGGCCAGCGCAGACAGATTCTGATGAAAATAACGTTGTATGGGCTTCTGCAGAAAGGGTGGTGTGCAATCCCAAAGCGGTCAGTGCGATCAGAGGCAGTTGCAAATAAGAACGCGACATAGGAGTCTCCTTCAGTTAGTCGGTTTCGCGTTCGAGAGAGTAACTCAAATCTTAAAATTTATGCCAAAAAAATTAAGACTAGGGAATCTTTAGAAGAATTCATCCATTCCACTTTGGATCGCCTGGAAACAGAATTTGCTAAGCACTTATAGACTGTTAAGTTTTGCAGACTCATTCTAAGCCATGCCGCTAACACTTAGTTAAGAAATCGTAACAATAATTTACATGCGCAAACCTGTGCCATATAAATAATTTTATTATTGACCATTAAATTACTAAAAACTACAATAATTAACACGAAACTTTTAAAACACAAGGTAAAAATGACTTTAGTTACTTCAGATCCTATTAATAGTTCCAATAAAAACTCCTGCTATCTATTTGCTACAGCAAATAGCAAAGAATCAACAGCTTGGAAATTTCATTTAATTGACCACGCAAAAGAAAGCATCGAATTTTCCCCCAATTTTTGCGGAGGACTTGATTTTCAAGTTTGCCTATTGAAGATAAGAGAAAATTTACATTTTAACACAACTAAGGTTCACATAATAGCAAGTAAAGATTTTATTACAGGCGAAAACAGCACTTTGATAACTGACATTACCAAGGAATTTCCGGATCGATTTTTTTTTCTTATTACCGATAGAATACTCCAGGGATTCCCTTTAGCAACAATAGAAAATCATGAAAAATTGTTAATCGTAGATGAGAAATACTTTGTCATCGGAGGATCTGGAATCACCCCATCTATGTCAGAAATAGGTGATCAGGCTCCAGCTGAACCAGAAATAGATCATTGGAAAGATCGATTTGTTGCATCCGGGTTTCGAGATATGGATGCTGTTGGAAAAGGCCCTATTGCGGTTGATTTTAGAACGCACTTTTTCTCTCTTTTCCTAAAATGGGAAACGTTAGTAACGGGAAACGGGATTAATCGCCATTTTGACATTAACCCACAAAATACTTGCACAATTTCCATTTTGGACGAGGATTTCTTCAAGGGCTGCATTCAGCCTTCCCCCACTTTTGCTCAAGTAAAAGCACTATACTCCAAGCCAAAAGACAATCCTAAACATAATGAAATTACCACAGAAATCTGTAATCAGATTAATTCAACACAAAACAACATTAGAATTGCACATATGCTTTTTAACCCCGCTGAACCGATTAAAATTGCCATTAAACAACTCAAGGAGAATAGACCGTTCGTAACAATTTCCTTAGTTACAAATTCCCTTAACAGCGATAGCCCAATGGCAAACGAATCCTTTGTTTGGTCAAATCGTTCTAATTACAACTTAGTTTCCGAAGTGTTCGAATATATTGTCCCAAAGATCCTTTACCACAAAAAAGTGATGACATTTGATGACCGTATTACGATCATTGGCAGTTATAACCTAGGACAAAAAAGCGCCTTGTTTGACGATGAGGCAGCAATCGTTGTAGATTCCCCCGAATTTACTATAGCTGTGAATCGGATTATAGATTCAGACAAGCTCCATTCTATCGCCATCGATCCACAAACAGCTGATGAATTCCAATCATTAGTGCCTAAAATTGCTGCCGAGCTGCAACAGGCCTTACTTGGTTCATTCTTAGGATGAGCGGATCGATTTCCATTTTCTATACTGTTCAAAAATAGGAACAGTCTGCAAGAACAACTATTTCTTAAAGCAGTCGAAAAACAGTTGCGTATGCACTGGAAGATCGATCTCTACCTGATTTACTTGCAAATCAATGCCCCTCCCTTTTTCTCTCAGGGATTTCCGGAGGTATAAAGAGCAGACGCTCCAACCACTAAAAGAGCTGTTTTGTGCAGCCAAGTTGATTCCAAGCGGCCTGAGTAAAACCTGGATGAAGTCAAGATCTCCCAGGAAACAAATTTTGCCAAACACTTAGCTCTTCTTAAGCCAAATTCTTACCGTTTAGGGCTTTCAGAAGGAGGAGTAAAATCGAAGATTTTGACAATTCCTCCACGTAAACCAGCAACAAGCATCTCATCTTTTACCTCCAGGCAAGAAATACTGTTTTCAAAAACTTTCAAGTTGCGGAGCAGATGACCGTTTGCAAGGTCCCAAATACTGATCGTTTTATCTTCCGATCCAGAAATGAGCATCCCATCTTTTATCTTTAGGCAGGTGACGCCTTGCTGATGACCTATCAATCTATGAAGCTCATCTCCGCTTTCAAGGTCCCAGATTCTGATCGTACAGTCGTATGAACCAGAAATGAGATTTCCCTCATTCACCAGCAAGGATACAATAGAAGCTCGATGTTTATCCAAACTATGGAGCAGTTTGCCGCTTTCAAGGTCCCAGATTTTGATTGTATTGTCGTAGGCAGCAGAAATGACCTTACCATCGTGTGCTTTTATACAATTAATCATGTTGCCATGTTTGCCTTCACCGGTATAGAGCACCTTACCGCTTGCCATATCCCTGATCTTGATAGTCCCCATACTTGAACCAGAGATGAGCTTTCCTTCTTTGACCTCAAAACACGTAATAGAATGCCCATTCCCATCCTCCAAAGTATGGTCCAGTTCACCGCTAGCAATATCCCAGATTTTGATCTGTCCATCCCCCGAGCGGGAAATGAGCTTCTCATCACTTTCCTTTACCCTAGTGACTGAGGCTACATGCCCCTCCAAACTATGGAGCAATTCACCCGTTTTAAAATCCAAGATTTTAATAGTGCGCTCGTTCGAACCGACAAAGATCTTGTTATCTTTTAATGCCATGCAAGTGATATCCCTTTGAGGAAGAACCTCTCGGTGTTTCAGAGTCCCGTTTTTAGGGTCCCAGATAGCAATTGACGGATCCCATGAACATGAAATGAGGCCCTCATCTTGTATGCTAAGGGAATAGACTGCAGTTTGATGCGCATTGATGGTGCATGTTTCATATGTTCCCACCTTGAATTGATCATTAATCGCTTTCAAATGCTTATAACAAGCAAATGGCTGTGCACTAGGCAGCCCCAATTGAAAAGAGGTAGGGAAGTGGGATGTTAAAAGTGTTTGCCATCTTGGAAATTTGTCGTTAAAGACAACCAGAAAAAAATGCTTGCTTATCGATGAGAGTGTGCAAATATCGCTCAACTTGTTGATGTGCTTGCTGCACTCATAAATGACTTCCTCAGGCCAAGATTTAACAATTTGTTTGGTGTCTACCAGTTTTGTAGTATTTCCGGCTGTGTTGAAAAATTCTCTTTCAACGCAACGAAATAAGGTGGTGGTCGCCCCTACTCCCTGCCTTTAGGCTGCTGCTCTCATCATTTTGTTCAGAATTAAGCATTTCAGCCTACTTTCCAC
>JAFEGU010000220.1 GCA_018239725.1 Verrucomicrobiota bacterium
ATCTCGGATCAATTGGTTAATAGTCGGCATTTTTCCTTTTTCCTTCAAAATATAGGGAAATGATGTAACGAGCAGGTCTTGCAACCGTGCTTTCGTGCGATTAGCTCTATGGCCGAGCGCACAGTCAAAAGAACGGATAATATGTTCTCAAGACATTGAAGCAATATAGCTTGAATAGAGATTTATTTGCAAAACCAATTCTATAGGAGGGCTCTTCCGATAAGTTAAGGAGGGACGAAATAGTTCAAAACAATTTTATTAGGTGCGCCATCAGACCTCAATGCCCTAATGCGTCTAGGTTTTTTGAGTAAGGAGTTTTTCTATGGATATCCGATAGTCGAACCGGTCGCTATTTTCATCATAGCCGAACCGAGAGAACCCGATATCTTCCAAGATGTACCAGCTGTAGGTGTTTTTAGGCGCAGATGTGGCCTTGATGTAGTTAAGCTCGCCGCTGATGCTTTCCCCGGACGGTGAGGATTCATGGAGGTTGATTAAATAACCCTTTTTAAAGAGCTCTGGCGCAAGGCCTTGCACAATAGCGGTTATGGCTTCTTTGCCAATCCCTAAACCTTGAAATTTAGAGTTGATAGCACAGGCAATTTGCGCTTGCCCCTTTTCTTCTCCATTGCCTAAAACGATGTTCCCCACAACTTGCTCTTTGTAAACGATTGCAAATCCACTGTAGGGATAGGGCGTATCCGCATACTTGCCGCGGCCGAGCCAGAGATCTGTGTACATGTTGAGGCACTGGATCGTTTGTTCGCGCGAACGTCTGCCGCCCTGATAGAGGGCCATGTTCTCTGCATCGCCGTAGATGGCGTCATATGCGTCAATGTCTTCTGGAGTTGCAGGGCGCAGTTCTAACCGGTCGGTCTTTATCCGGATCGATTCGAGCCTTCCAGTATCTCCATTCTCTTCAATATTGACCACAATTTGGCCAGTGTAGGGGTTGGGTTGATGGGTAGGAGGCAGAGTTGTTGATACAGCCATAGCATCACCTGGGTTGA
>JAFEGU010000221.1 GCA_018239725.1 Verrucomicrobiota bacterium
CATGTCGCAGGCGACAGGAGGCTTGTCCTTTAAGCGGATGCTCAACCCCTCTGCCGTATGATCGATCCCTTCGACCATGACGTTCGTGTTGATCTCGACCCCTTTTTTGGTAAACGCACGTGTCAGCGTCTCAGCGATACTTTTTCCCTGCAGGAATAGGATCGAAGGGAGGGCTTCGAGGATGATCACTTTAACCCCGAGCTCAGCGTAAAGGGAGGCGAACTCGCAGCCGATGTAGCCGCCGCCGATGATCGCAAGGGTTTTGGGTAGAGATGTTTGTTCCAGGATCGAGCTGGAATTAAAGATTTTTTTGTGGTCGCAGGGGAAGGCTGGGATGTCAAGCGGTTCCGAGCCTGTCGCAATAATCGATTTGTGCGCATAGATCAGAACGTTTTCATCGCCTTTGACTTTAATTTCACGAGGAGAGAGATACTCAGCGGTCCCTCGCAGGATCGTGATCCCGTTCGACTGCAGGAGCCCTCCTAAGCTTTTTCGGATCTGGTCGACAACGCCGTCTTTGCGTGTTTTCATTTTGGAGTAGTCAAAGGAGATGGGGCCGGTGATGATGCCGAAGTCGGCCGCATGGGTCATTTTGTGGTAGACAGCCGCGTTGGCCAAAAGGGTCTTTGTCGGGATGCAGCCCACGTTCAGGCATGTCCCCCCCAAATATCCTTTTTCAATCAGGCAGACCTTGAGTCCTTCTTGGGCCGCCTTAATGGCAGCTACGTATCCGCCAGGGCCCGCTCCGATCACCGCAATATCAAATTCTTTTCTTTCCATAAGTCAACTGTCTCCAGCTATCTATTTATTTTATTAAGGTCGATTTTATCCGAACCGAGGAAATTCTTCTATACACAAATGATCTCCAAAGTTGGGAATTTGGCAAAGCCAACGCCGCAGATTTGGAACAGTGAAACGGCGGCGAAGCAGCTCAACTTGATCAAGTTGGGCGATGCAGTCGGTTCCAAGAGATGCGGATGTTTGGCGCAGCCAAAAACCAGCTTTGGAGATCATTTGTGTATATGCTTTTGAGTCGGCTCCATGACTCGGTTGTCCAAAAAAACTAGAAAATTTGGCTGGGCTGTGACAAGATGAAGGAAACAGCAGTCCTTTGGCGGAAAGTTTTTAACTCTTGCTTTATGAAGACGAGGCCCTATGAATCCCAGAGACCGTCAAAAAATGTGCAACCAGTGCGATGGCAGGATTCCGCTTGATGCGGACGTCTGCCCTTATTGCGCTTCTGAACAGGTGATCTTGCAAACTGCAGATGAAGATGCGCAGTTTCATCGGCAGCAGTCGCTCCAGGAGAGCTTAACAGCTCCCTATTCTCCCTCTTATTCTGCCAAAAGTCCCGGATATATGCATTCAGATCTGAAACAAGGTTCATCATTTATGAAACAAGCAGATTCTTTTAAAGATGTGGCTCCAGAAAAAAGATTCCATTCTTCCGCTCCGCTCGGCATCCCTTCCATTCCTCCTGAAATGCAAGAGGAGCAGCAGATGACAGAGGAAAAGACAAGCTTTTGGCCGATTTTGCTCCTGTCCATTGGCGCTAATTTGCTGATGCTTGGACTGCTCCAGCTCTTTTTCTCAGACAAAGGGTATTTGCGCCTGGAATGGGACAGCAGCTACTGGTTCGTCTATTGCTTGGCTGCCTTGCCTCTTGTTTTCTTCGGCTACAAAAAGGCAAGCCAGCTGAAATAAGAGATTAGCTGAAAAACAACAGGATATTAGGATGTCAGGATGATGAATTGATATCCTGTCCATCCTAATATCCTGTTGTTTTTTCTTTAGATCCGTCTGAGAGAGACTAAGCTCTTAACTCTGCGTAGTTGATCATCTCGTTGGCAGGGTAACGAGCGACCTCGATCATTCTTCTCGGATTGTAGTTATAAAACCGGCTCAGATCGATCGGATTACCGCCGATATCCGTTCTTGGAGGGAAATCTTGCCGCCGCGAATACTCTCCATATTGTAAGCTATCTGGGTTGATGTTTACGTACACTGGCGCTCTGGAGTCCCAGAAAAGCAGGAAGTTCTCTGCAGTTACAATTGCCGCTGTATCGCCATTGTTCCACATTTTGAACCCAAAGCAATCGAGAAATTGGAGCACGTACTTGGTGACGATGCCGAAAATATGGTTGTCGTAATAGCGTCTTTTGCATTCAACAGCTTGGGCCAATCTTTCTTTAACTTCAGAAAGGCGGTTGAGCTTCCATTGATCTTGTCCATTGATAATAGGGCAGGTAAATTGAATGACCGTACGGCAGCTATAAGCTAGGGCTGCCAATGATTCCAAATTGGACCCATTTGCATAATTTTCGATGTTTTCCGGCGCTGTCAATTCAAAATTGTTCGTATTCTTCTCGTGCACTATCTCTAACTTGTGTGAAGTCAGGAGCTACGTTCAGCGGATTAGGTGTTGTTGCCATCATTGTTTTGTCCCCTTAAAAGTTATACTCTCATGAAATTTAGTAATGGTGTCGGTCCTCTTGCCGGACGAGTCTCCGATTCGGGCAATAATAAGCCCCTATCGGGAATCACAGTAATGACTCGAGCAGGTGGATTGTAGTTGTAGAACCGGGTTAAATCGAGGTTGTCTTGCAGCCAAGTAAATGGCGTCAGGAAGAAAAAGTAATATTGCTGATCATAAGAGCCCGTATAGGGGACCCATTGCATAACATCAGAGTGTCGTCTCACTGGATAGCGGCTGTCGTAGCGCAGAAG
>JAFEGU010000222.1 GCA_018239725.1 Verrucomicrobiota bacterium
AATGGCCATGTGCCAAGCGGACAGTACGATCTGCGCAATATCCGGTTCTCCTGCAGCCACAATGAAACCCATTTTACCATCTATTTGCCCGATGGAACGGTCCGTCACTACAGGCAGCAAGGCAAGAGCCTTTCAGCAAAATACTTTACCCTATTTGTAGTTGAAAAAGAGGTTCTGCCTAACGGGAAGGTTATCCGTTATCAATATCGCCCGGAAAAACAAGAAGTCCTCATTGAAAGCTTAAGCCCGGATGAACAACACGTTTATGCTTCGATCCTTTACCACCAAGCCTTTGATTGGACCTACAATACCTTTTCTAGTTCGACAGGCCAAAAGGCCAGTTACGCGTATCATCGCGTGAATAAAGAGCTCTACGATCTTCGCCAAAAAGTATCTAAGAAAAACACCGTTAAGATGAACCGTGCCGTTACATCTCCTTTTCTTCTTGGCAAAGTGGACAGTTCCTTCTATTCCGATGAAACGACTCAATTTTCACCACGGTTAACCCTTGAAAACTACAACTCAAAAGACCATGTCTTTGCACTGACATATGCTCCATTTGGAGAGGATGGCCACCTCCGCGTCCAGCAGCTTAATCTGCCCGTCGGTGAAAGTGACGCTTATGTTCCAGCTTATCAATTCGACTACTCCCCCCCCTGTTGCAGGGCGAAAAGAGGGGAAAACAACGGTGACTTGCAGCGATGGGAGCTCTATTGTTTATCATTTTTCCAAAAACCTTCTTATCACGTGCATTCAGAACTATGATCAACATCGAAATCTCAAAAAAGAAAAGCTCTTCTTGTGGAATGCAAATCAATGGCTGGAAGCCATTGAGGAGCGGGATGCGGACCACAACCTTCTCTATCAAAAATCCTACGAGTATGACCCATTCGGCAATCCCATCACCGAAAAGTTTAGCGGCGACATCACTGGAGACGGCGGACTCCAGACCTACATCACCAAGAGGACATTTTCTCAAGATGGAAAAAACCTCCTTTTTACCGAAGAGGCCCAAAATGGGAAAACTATCTGCTATACCTATCTTCCATCGACCAATCTCATCACATCGAAACTGACCAAACACCGCGATCGGATCCTCTTACGAGAATTTTATCTCTATGACGATTGCCATAACCTCGTCCAAAAGATATCCGACGATGGTTTTAGTGAAGACATGGAAGACCTCTCCCATGTTACCCAAAGGAGGATCACGACCTATCTCTTAAGGAGCTCAGAGCCTTTTCTCCACATGGCAGAGTGGATCATCGAGACTTATCTAGAAGCAGGCTCTGAAAGACTTTTACGCAAGACACAACTCATCTACGACTCATATGGACATGTTGCAGAAGAGATCGTCTACGATTCCCAGTCCAACCATGCCTATACGCTGTTCAAGACCTACAATGAAAGAGGCGACGTGCTCTCCGAGACCAACAGCATTGGACAGCAGGCTAGTTATACCTATGATGCCAAAGCACGAAAGGTAACAGCACAGAACTTTTCCCAAAGGCTGTTAACGGCATTCAGCTACGACACCCTAGGAAGGCTTAAAGAAAGAAAAGAGGCCGCTGATGATCAAAGCGTTCGGATAACGCGATCAGAATACGATCCCCAAAACCGCCTTATCCAGACGACAGACCGGTTCGGCAATTCCACCTTTTACAGCTATGACCATCTTAGTTCTTCTCCTTCCAAGACGATCTATCCACCGATCGTATCAGATAAAGGAGAAGCGGTTTCAGTCATTACTAATGTTTCCCATGATCCTTTAGGAAGGGAGCTGACTAAAACAGATGCCAATGGCAATACCACCGCCTACCGCTACAACGCTTATGGCTCGCCGACAGAGATACTCCATCCCGATGGCGCTACAGAGACCTTCCGCTACACCTTGGACGGTACCCTCGATCGCTATACAGATCCCGACGGACTGACCATTCAATATCAGCATGATATCCTTGGAAGAGTCCTTTCTAAAACCTATTTGGTAGAGCCTCTTGTTGAAGAGACCTATACTTACAATGGCTTTAATCTCGTTGCATATACCGATAAAGAAGGGAACCTGACGCAATATTTCTATGATGGGGCAGGACGAAAAATCGGCGAAGAGTTCTGCGGCAGAAAGGTCGAATACACCTATGATCCATTGGGCCGCCTCCAATCAACAATTCGCCATAACCAAGAAAATACCCTTGTTATCCACTATCAAAGGGATCTCTTAGGAAGGATTTTAGAAGAAACAAAAACCGACTCCGAGAAAAATCTCCTCTATCAGATCTCCTATTCCTATGATGCAGACGGCAATGTTGCAACGATTACTCGCCCCGTTAACGGACAGGATGCCATTGAGACCATCACCTACGATCCCTTTGCAAGAGAGATCTGCCGCATCGATGCATTGGGGCACCCAACCATCACACATTATGATGAAACCCAGGTCAATGCGATTGGGCAGCGGATCCTTCAAGTTGCCGCAATTGATCCTTTAAACCGCACGGCAATGCAAACCTACGATGCTTTAGCCAGGCCCGCTTGCCATCACGTGACCAACTCCAGCGGCAGGACACTCTCTTTGCAGGAAAAGACCTATGATCCCCACGGAAACCTCATTTTCATTCATGAACATGTCTACCAGCAGGGGCAGCATTTAGAAACGCAATCTACCCATTACGCCTATAACAACCGCAACCAGCTCGATACGCTGATGCGCGCCTATAACACTCCAGAGGCTAGAAAAACCGGCTACACCTATTACCCATCGGGGAAAACACGCACAAAAACACTACCAAACAGGACGACCCTTTCGTATGCCTATGATCCGTTTGGCCATCTTTCAACCCTGCGTTCCTCAGATGCTGCAATCGACCATGCATTTGAACACAATAGGCTGGGACATTTACTTAGAGCTTCCGATCGTGTGAACGACCTCTTTATCCAAAGAAAGGTTGATCCGTTTGGAAATACCCTTGAAGAGAGTTTTCCCTGTGGATTCCAGATCTGCAAAGCCTACGATGACTTTAACCGCTGCTTTTCCCTGAAAACACCCTTTGCAGAGATTGTTTATCGCTATGATCCTCTGCATTTGAGATCTGTAGAGAAAGCAGATCCTCATGGAAAACTCCTCTACACCCACAGCTATGCAGCCTATGATCTGAGCAATCACCTTCTTAGAGAAGAGCTTATTGGAGATTTAGGGGAAGTTGTCCACTCCTCTAATCTTCTTGGACAAACCCTATCGTTAACATCTCCTTACTATGCCGAAGATTGTATCTATGATGCCGTCGGTAATACCCTCTCAAGATGTATCAATGGCAAGGAATCGATCTACACCTATGACGGCTTAGATCAGTTGGCCTCAGAGAACAACGAACACTATGCCTTCGATTCCCTCTACAACCGCAGGGAAGCCCACGGCAGATCATTTTCCTACAACCTGCTAAATGAACTCCTTGGCCCATTCCGTTATGATCTCAACGGAAACCTCCAAAGCAAAGAGCAGCTTAATTGCATCTATGATCCGTTGAATCAGCTCATTGAAGCGAGAACGCCTACACTCAAGGTGAACTTTGTCTATGATCCGCTAGGAAGACGTTTAAGCAAAACGGTTTCAGAACCGACGCCTCTTGGCTGGAAAGAAGTTCTTCACGAACATTACCTCTACGACGGCAGCCAGGAGATCGGTTCGCTATCAGCTGAAGGAGATCTTCAGAATTTCCGCACCTTAGGCTTAGCAGCTTCCACGGTCTGCATAGAGATCGATGGAAAGCCGTATGCTCCTATTGTCGATGTCCAAGGCAATATTTGCTCCCTGATCGACCCTCGCACCCGTGCAATGACAAGCAGCTATGCCTTTACGGCATTTGGTGAAACCTTGAAAGCTACGCAAGACCAAAACCCTTGTCGCTTTGCCTCCAAAAGGTTGGACCCTGAGCTTAACCTGATCTACTTTGGCAAGCGCTATTATGATCCTTCTTTAGGAAGATGGACCTCGCCAGATCCGATGGGTTTTGCCGATAGCATGAACCTCTATCAGTATGTCCTGAACAATCCTTTCTCGTATACTGATCCCGATGGCCAGTTCATCATTGCAATCCCCTTGCTAGCTCTAACCTGGAAAGTGGTGGCCGCTGCCGCAGTTGCCGTGATTGTTGGATATGAGCTTGAACATCAATTCGGCCATTCGCATAGTGATTTAGGAAAAGCACTTGGTGCAGCGGTTGGCCAAATGGCCAAAGGATCTCTGGGGCTTGC
>JAFEGU010000223.1 GCA_018239725.1 Verrucomicrobiota bacterium
CCTAAAATACACGTGTGGTTTTCATCAAATGCCAATTCGAGGTTTAGTTCCTTACCGAATTCTTTTAAGTTGGCCTTGGCATTCTCCAGCGACATGGATATGTCCTCCTAATTTTGTTCAAACTTGTGAGTATAGCTTTTGTCTCATTTTATAACGAGCAACAATAAGCGGTATCTTTTATATCTTCAAGAAAAAATCTTAGCACGCTTGCGAGCTCTCCCGCAAATTTCCAATTGATTGATAACGAAACAACTGTAGCGCCTATAAAGAGATTAGCGGTAAACCAAGGTTTCCCCATCTATCTCGATTTTGTAACTTTTTAGGGCCAAAGGCCTCGGGGCATTTGCCCTCTCAGGAGTTGATTTAACTGGTAAAGGGGTTTCGAATCCTCTTTCCGGTTAAAAAAACCTTCTAGTTCAACCGTAGGTCGAACGTCATTGGGCGAATGGACGAGGCAAGGAGCCTAAAAAAAGTTGCAAAGTCGAGATCTATCAAAGTCAAACGCCCCTATGCTCTAGCTGCGCTGAAAACAATTATACAGCTAAAAAGTTAAATACTCAATCAGTAAAAGTTTTACTTAATACTATGGATTCCTGTATTTAAATAAATAAGTTTACGTATTTTTGAAAAGCACTGATAGTCAACGGTTAAGAAATATGAGCCAATTAAAGTCCTTCCCTTGCGCCAAAGGACACTGCTTCCCCCTTGGGGTTAGCAAACAAGAAAACGGCCTAAACTTTTGCCTCTTTTCCGAACATGCCATTCAGGTGACGCTCTGCTTGTACTATCCCGACGGACCCGAGCTTTTCGCAGAGATCCCGTTTAATCCGAAAGTCAATAGGACTGGATATATCTGGCACATCTTGGTAAAAGACCTGCCAACAACGGAACTTGCCTACGGTTATCGGATCAGCGGACCGACTGACGATCCGAAGATGCACTATAATCCCAAGCTCATCCTCTCCGATCCCTATGCGCGCGCTCTTCATACGAGCAATGAATGGGGCCGAGGGGTCTTAAATTCAGACCAATCCTCTCCTTTGGGCAGAGTAGTGATCGAATCTCCGTTTGACTGGGAGGACGACTCTCCTCCGAATATACCGACAAAAGACCTGGTGATCTACGAGATGCATGTCCGCTCGTTTACCCAGCACCCTTCGAGCAAAGTCAAATCCCCTGGCACCTTTTTGGGCATCATGGAAAAAATCCCTTACTTAAAAAAAATGGGGATCAACGCGATCGAGCTCATGCCGATCTTTGAGTTCAACGAGTGCGAGATCGATGTCAAAAACCCTAAGACGCAAGAAGCTCTAAAAAACGTTTGGGGATATTCTACGATCAATTTCTTTGCGCCGATGAACAGGTTTTCCGCTGCGTCAGCATGGGCTGGAGCAATCGATGAGTTCCGGACTCTTGTCAAGGAGCTGCACAAGAACCAGATCGAGGTGATCTTGGACGTTGTCTACAACCACACTGCGGAAGGCGGGACAAAAGGGCCATGCTTTTCGTTCAGGGGCATCGATAACTCGATCTACTACATGCTCTCCCCCAATGGAGAATACATGAACTTTTCAGGAACTGGGAACACCTTCAACTGCAACCATCCCGTGGTCGCGCAACTGATCGTCGACTCGCTGCGTTACTGGGTTGCCGAAATGCACGTCGACGGATTCCGGTTTGACCTAGCATCGATCCTGACCCGATCGGAAAACGGCACTCCCCTCCCATCGCCCTATGTCGTAGATGCGATCACCAATGATCCGATTTTGGCCAATGTCAAATTGATTGCCGAGGCTTGGGATGCAGGCGGCCTCTACCAAGTAGGCAACTTTCCAGGACAAGGACAATGGAGCGAATGGAATGGAAAATTCCGCGATACGGTCCGCAAGTTCATTAAAGGAACAGATGATTTGTCGGGAGAGTTTGCCTGGGTCATGTGCGGGTCCCAGCACATTTATGGTCACGACAGGCGCCCTTATCATAGCATCAATTTTGTCACAGCCCACGATGGCTATACCTTGAAGGATCTTGTCTCCTATCAAGATAAGCACAACGAAGAAAACGGAGAAGAAAACCGCGATGGCGCCAACGACAATGAAAGCTGGAACTGCGGGGCGGAAGGACCGACCGATGACGAAAAGATTCTAAAGCTCCGCGACAGACAGATCCGCAATTTCCATACAGCGCTGTTGCTTGCAATTGGAACACCGATGCTTTTGATGGGGGATGAATACGGCCACACCCGCAATGGCAATAACAATACCTGGTGCCAAGACAATGAGCTTAACTGGTTTTTATGGGACGAACTGGAAAAAAACAAAGATTTTAAAAGATTCTACGACCTTCTGATCCAATTCCGCCACCAAACCCCGATCCTGAAACGCTCCGAGTTCCTGACCGATAAAGAAGTGGCCTGGCATGGCCTTATTCCACTTAAGCCAAACTGGGGCAAAGAGAACAGGTTTATCGCCTACACTCTGAAAAATCCCAAGGCAAAGGAATATATCTACATCGCTTTCAATTCCTACTTCAACCCAGTCAAGATCACATTGCCCACGCCACCTCAAGGGAAGAAATGGTACCGCGTAATCGACACATCGCTTCCCTCGCCTCAAGACTTTTTAGAAGATCCGAAATCGATGCCGATGCCGCACACCTATGAGATGAAAGATCATTCTGCCGTCGTCGTGAAAGCTTTCTAAAAATGAAGCTGTTTGTTATTGTGGGATGAGGTAATCTTTACGTTAACAAAATCTGGAGGCTCTGTCCCATGTCTCGCTTAATCATCGCCGGTCTTCTTCTTTCACTTGCTGCAACCGGCTGCAATGAACACAAACAAAGTCAAGAAACCGCTGCATTGCATCAGAAAGGGGCCCGCTTAAAACCGATCGTCACAGTTGTTCCTGTCATTGACAGCACAAAAAACGACCTTCCCTGGAACCTTTCCGATGAGTTTACATCTACCATCGACTATCGCCTTGCACGAAATAACGACCTCTATATCGTTGAACCGGCTAAGGCAAGGGCAGCGCTAAAAAAAATCAAAGAATCGCAAAACCCTTTCGGAACAGATATAGGCTGGATCAAAAGGACTTTTACCGATGAAGAATTCGTCGTCTTTCTTGAGCTGGTCGAACATGAAGAGGTCTTAAGGCAAGATAAGAAAAAGCCGATCGATCCTAAATACTGCTCTGCAGACCTTAACATCAGCATGCGCGTGCGCGTATTCGACTTGCGCGGCGAGCAGCCTAAAGTGGTCCTTCAGGAACTGGTCCACGAAAGCCATTTCGTCCCTCGCCAATTTACCCATATTAACTTGCACCAAGCATTATGGGGCGAAGACAGCTTCAGCATTTCTCCAATGGGCCTTGCCCATACGGAGTTTACAAAGCAGATCGCTACGCGGGTTGAAGACTACATCCTATTATCCGCGCGGCAATAACTCCTTCAAAAGGACGGCATGCATACAGCAGGACTTTATGTTGATTACATCGAACTGATTTTGTTTTTTGGGCTGATAGCCTTTGGCCTGAATTGGTTTGCTGCATCGAGAGGGTATTTCACATACCATCCTCGGGTTGTACCTGCAAAAGGTACACTAAAGTTCGTCTCTGTTGTTGTCGTCTTTGCTATCTATTTGATCCTTTCCATGGTCGTCTCCTCGATCTTTATCCGCCTTCTTGAGACGATCTATTCGATCGATAATATGCGTCCTCCCTTTACAGCTATGGGGTGGGTGCAGCTAACGATCATCCTTCTGACCCTATTCTTCTTCTATTTCTACACAAAGACCTTGGACCCTTCCCTCGTAAAACGGATCTTTAAAGACCGTTCCGTTGCCAACAGCAAGCCCATCTCCTGGGATTTCTGCATGGGAATCATGACCTGGATCATTAGCTTTCCCCTCGTCATTGCCGTGGGTCAGCTGGTCGACATGCTCCTCTACGTCTTCACCGGCTTTGAAAACTACGAGCAAGTGGCGGTGCGCTATCTAAAAATGACCCTCTCCTCTCCTCCTATGCTTGCAGTTGCACTGTTCACTATCCTCATCGCTGCACCTGCCATCGAAGAGTTCCTTTTCCGCGGATTTCTGCAGACCTACCTTAAAAGATACGTGTCTGTCAAATGGGCGATCGTCCTTTCCTCTCTTTGTTTTGCCCTGTTCCATTTGGCGCCTAGCCAAGGGATTGGAAATATCTCCCTTGTCGCCTCCCTTTTCACATTTGCCCTCTACCTCGGCTTTATCTACGAACGGCAAGCTTCCCTTTTTGCCTCCTTTGCATTGCACATGACCTTCAATACCGTCAGCACATTCCGAATCATGTTCTTCCCTGATTCATAAATGAGGCGGTTGCAAAACTGCCTCAAATAAATCAAATAGTTATTTACACAAGAGGCTGAATGGAGTAACTTAAGGTTGTTCCAGACTCTTCATGCCTGAGGTCGTCATGTTCAATCCCTCCCGTTTACTTATTAAAAAAACCACCGCATTCCTGTTCACTCTATGTGTGCCCTGCATGGGAACTGAAGTCGATTCTGCGACAGACAATATCGCTCAAATGGTCTCTGACCATACCCGTTTTGCAACCCATTTCTATCAAGCGGCAACCCCCGCAACGCCCTCGAACATTGTCTTTTCCCCCTACTCGATCTCCACCTGCATGACCATGGTGTTTCTAGGCGCACGCGATACGACCGCCGATGAGATCCAAACCACCCTTTACCTTAACTTGGAACGGGACCAAATCCCTAGCACAACGCTTGCTTTGATGCAGCAGCTTGAAGGGAAATCAAAAGATGCTACTGGCTACCAGCTCAAACTTGCCAATGCGGTTTGGGTCGATCAGCACACCTACATCCTCTCCGATTACAGCCATACCTTGGAAAGCGCTTTCCGCGCCAAGATCGACCGGATCAATTTCCTGCAAGCAAGCGATGCAACAGAGACGATCAACCGATGGGTATCTGATCAAACCTCCAATAAGATCACCGATCTTCTCCATCCTGGCGATATCGATGAAAATACACGCCTTGTCTTAACGAACGCCGTTTATTTTCAAGGGAGCTTTACAAGCCCTTTCGATGAGAAAAAAACCAAACAGGCCCCGTTTTACCCGACGCCCGACACATCAAGCACAGTCCGCATGATGCAGCAAACAGGGTCTTTTTCTTATTTGGAAAATGACCTGTTCCAAATGGCCGGACTCCCCTTTAAAAGCAAAAATGGAAGTAAGATCTCCCTTGTTATCCTACTGCCCCGATCGACAGACAATCTGCCTCAAATTGAAAACGACTTAAGCGATTCCTTTGAGGAATGGATCAATGCGATGAAAGGGGAAAGGCTTCTCCTTCAAGTCCCCAAATTTACAGTCAAAAAACGCTTAGACCTTAATAATATTCTTCAGATGATGGGAATGAAGATCCCCTTCACAACCCAAGCTAATTTTTCAGGGATCGATGGAAAGCTTGATCTGTATTTGAGCAAGGTGGTGCACGAGGCCCTCTTCGCCCTGGATGAAGCAGGCGTTGTCGCAGCTGCCGCAACTGCTGCGTCGATCGGTGTTACATCAGTTGGGCCGACTCCAGCGCCGACCCCGTTCGTTGCCGACCATCCCTTCTTGTATTTTATCGTTGATGGAGTAAGCAGCGAGATCCTGTTTATGGGCAAATTCCAAGAACCTAAAGATGTTTTATGAAACTCATGCAATATCAAACTGACAGCTTTGGAATGACCGATGTAGGACACATACGGACAAACAACGAAGATGTGTTTGAGATTGTTGCGGACAAACAATTTTTTATCCTTGCCGACGGAATGGGCGGCCATAACGCAGGAGAAGTCGCATCCTCTGAAGCCGTTAAAAGCCTTTGCCGTTCCATCCGCTATGCACCTGTTTTTTCATCGGAAGACCAGATCACTAAATACCTGCTGCAAGCAGTCGAAAAGGCCAATCAAAGGGTCTGGAACCTTTCTTTGGAAGATGATGCCTTTTCCGGCATGGGCACAACCATCAGCTGCTTTTTGGTCCATGAAGACTGCCTCGTCTATGCCCATATGGGGGACAGCCGCCTATACCAGTATCGGAACAAGCTGGTCCAGATCAGCCATGACCATTCTCTAAGAGCTTTGCTGCTCGAAGAGGAAGATATCGACCGGGAGCTTCTTGAACAGCCCGGTTTCAAAAATGTCATTACACGCGCTTTGGGAACCCATCCCCAAGCAACCCCCGACATCGAAGCTGTCCGCATCCAAGCCGGGGACATCTACCTGCTCTGCACCGATGGACTCACCGACCTTGTTTCCGATGCAGAGATCGCCTCTATCCTCTCCTCAGGAAAAAATCTTGAAAAAACTTGCGAATCCCTCATTTCCGCTGCCCTAGAAAAAGGGGGAAATGATAACATTACCGTCCTAATGGTAAAAATTCTTTCACCCGCATGAAGCCTCGAATCTATCTCGATAACAATGCAACGACCGGGATCGACCCGCGCGTAGCGCAGGCTGTTGTCCAAGAGCTGTCCTCCCTTCCTTCCAATCCCTCGAGCATCCATTACTTTGGACAGGAAGCAAAAAAGAGGCTAGTGCATGCTCGGGAGACGATCGCGCAAGCGTTCAGTGTCAAGCCTCACGAAGTGATCTTTACTTCGGGTGGAACCGAATCGATGAACCTTCTGATCCACGGCATCCTCTTTGGTAAACAAAATATCCATGCGATCACGTCCAATGTCGAGCACTCCTGCGTCTACAACACCCTTGCGCGCTATGCCAAACAGGGAACAGAAGTCAGTTTCTTGCCCGCAGGACTTTGGGGAGCATTACAGGCTGATGCGATCGCTAAAGAGATCCGCCCCAATACCCTCGCGATCATCCTAAGCGCAGTCAACAGCGAAACTGGGGTGAAGCACGATCTGGAGGCGATTGCGACGCTAGCCCTTCAGAACAAGATCCCCTTTATCGTCGACGGCGTAGCACTGATTGGCAAAGAGGGTTTCCAGATACCCAAAGGGGTTTTGGCAATGGGGTTTTCAGGACATAAGTTCCATGCCCCCAAAGGCATTGGCTTTGCAATCGTCCGTTCAGAACTCCAACTTGAGCCGTATCTGACCGGCGGGGACCAAGAGTATGGCAAGCGTGCAGGAACGGAGAACTTACCAGGGATCATCGGCCTTGCGCAGGCAGTCTCTTTATTACATATGGAGCTTCCTGCAGCATCAGAACGGATGAAAACACTGCGGGACCATCTTCAGAACGAGCTTTGCTACCAGCTAGATCCCGTCATCGTCAACGGACAAGGCCCGCGCGTTGTCAACACCTGCAACCTGTCATTTCCTGGCGTTCAAGGCGAAGACTTACTGATGGCCCTCGACTTAAAAGGGATCGCCGTCAGCCATGGATCAGCCTGCTCATCAGGAGCTTTAGAGCCCTCCCGCGTTTTGACCAATATGGGGATCCCTACCCAAGAGGCCCGATCGGCCATCCGATTCTCATTGAGCCGCTACACGACCGAAGAAGAGATCGATCAATGCATCGAAGCTGTTGTTGCGATCGTCCGCAAGCTTCGATCGATCTAAGATTATAAAACCCTCTGCGCAACGCAGTAATAGAGAGGGATTCCAATGAGCACATTGAACGGAAAGACTACTCCCAGCGAAAGGGGCAAATATACAGCTTCTTTAGCTAAAGGGACTGCTAGTCTCATTGCAGCCGGAACAGCAATGTAAGAAGCGCTAGCTAATAATACAGCAATAAGAGCTCCTGTTCCGGCATTGAAACCGAAGAGACTGCTGAAGAGCAATCCGATCCCTCCTCCGAAAAGAGGCATCAGAAGCCCGAATAAGAAAAGTGAAAAAGAAAAGGAAGCCAGCTGAGATCTCTGGGCGCAAACAAGCATGCCCATTTGGAACATAAATAAGCAAAGCATCATCTGGAAAGGCCACAGAATGACTTGACTGATTTGGTTTAATCCCAAAGCGCATAGAACCGCTCCTATAAGCAAACCTCCCGCCAAAGCTAGAATGACTTTATTCAACAAGCACTCTTTGATCAGTTTTACATAGACACTCTTCTTCATGGATCGTTGAATGTCAACTTCTTCACGATGCATATTCGCAAGAATTAAACCCGATAAGATAGCTGGAATTTCCATAATCGCCAGGATGGCTATGACGAATTTTTCATAGTTGACTTGAAGCAGATCCAGAAATGAAATAGCTGTGATCATTGTCATGATACTGATAGAACCGAATGAAGCTGAAACAGCAGCCGCAGTTGGAGGATCTAATTTAGTTAGCATTCTCAAGAGATAAAATGAAAGGAAAGGATGGAGAAACCCCCAAAGAACAAGTCCTGCCACGAAAAGGAAAAAAAATGATGGCGAAGAGATCAAATGATCAACTAATGGAGCACCGCCTTTAAGCCCAATTGAAAGTAAGATGTAAATTGTTAAAAATGATGTTCCATGAGTTTTATACCATTTAAAGATCCTCGAAATGATAGCGAAAAAGCCGGAGTAATCGGTCTTCCCATTTGCCGTCTTGTCCTCAAAATTTTCATGTTCGTTCGCCTCTTTGGAATTTGACAGGAAGTGCTTACATTTGCGATGAATGCTCCCTTTTTTCTTAGAAAAAACTTCAAAAATAAAATGATTGAAAACTCCAACAGCAAAACAGACCAAAGGAATATTTAACAGATTTGCAGCCCAGTACATATAGACGACTTCCTCCTTATTAATTCTTTAGAAAATTCACACCTTTTCCCTAATTTATACACCACGCCCTATCAATCAGAAAAATTAATAATTTTCATTGAAATAATGAGAAATTCGAATTATCATGGAATTGAAAAAATCGGACTATTCCATGGAAACTCACTTACTAAAAACTTTTTTAGTTTTAGCAAAGACAAGAAACTTCACTGAAACTGCGGAAAAACTATACAGATCCCAGTCAGCAATCAGCTTGCAGATAGCCAAACTCGAAGCCTTGCTCGGAAAACCTCTGTTTATTCGAGACAACCGTAATGTAACTCTAACGCTAGAAGGCGAGCAGTTAGTCGGATATGCACAGCAAATCCTATCCCTTGAAAATAAGATGATCTCCTACTTCCAACCTTTATGCGCCTTAAGCGGCGAAATTCGATTAGGGACGCCTGAAGATCTAGCAACGGTCTATTTGCCATCTATCCTAGCTAAATTCATTGAAACCAACCCCAATGTGCATCTTAACGTCCGCTGCGAATTTACGATGGATTTATTGAAGGGTTTTGATGAAAAACAATATGATCTTATCCTCATCAAGCAAGATCCCCTAAGTCCGGATCCTCGCAGCCAAGAGGTCTGGAAAGAGCCCCTTGTTTGGGTTTGCCCAAAAGAAGCCACAGCTTCTCATATCAAAACCGACGAGACGATCCCTCTTGTTTTAGCTCCACAGCCTTGCGTCTATAGGCAACGTGCGATCGACGCTTTAAATCAACAGGGAATTTCATGGCGCATCGTTTACACAAGCCCCAGCGTAACCGGAACGATTGCAGCTGTAAAAGCCGGATTAGGAATCTCAGTCCTCCCTCGAAAAATGCTCACGGAGGAGCTTAGAATCTTAAAAGAACTACCGGTCTTGAAAAGCGCTCAGATTGCTCTATTGCAACAAGAAAGGCCCTCTGAAACTGTCCTAGCTCTTGCAAATTACATAAAAAGCCATATTGGACCGTTTTCAAGTTCTCATTAATATATAGCGGTTCCATCTGAAACGTACCAATAAATTCTTTTCTAGTGTAACATGTTTGTATGAAATTACTTAATGTATCTGAAAAAGAGAACTTGGAAGCCCAACTGAAGAAGACGAAAGA
>JAFEGU010000224.1 GCA_018239725.1 Verrucomicrobiota bacterium
GACCGGTTTCACTTTAGGATCCAAACAGGTTGGGAGCATCTAATGTTCTTTGATCATAACCATCTGTTTTATTTTACGGAGTCTGGAGCTCCTACCCTGAGTGAATATGGAGGCAATTTAAGCTTTCAAGGGTGGACAACTTCTGCTCGATTTGATTTCTAGCACTAGGGCCTGTCGTCAATTCAGTTTCTGTCGATTTTGGATTCTTTTTCGGGGGATTATGTCAACATTGCGTATATTACCCTCCGAAAAAGAATTAAAAATCGGCCAAAATAATCCAAAAACTCGACGAAACCTGAATTAACGACAGGCCCTAAGCAAATAGGAAACCGAAAATGCATGCGATGTTCTATAAGGTCAGTCCGATCGGGATTGCCCTCAGTGCGATAGCCTACATCGCCTTGGGAATACTTATTTACAGCCAGTGGGTACTGGGCAAATTTTGGCCGGAGCTTGTCATCCACATGCAAAAACAAGCCGATTCGATTTCCATACAAGTCTATTTAGGGACTTTTTTTAGCGCTGTCCTCATTGCTTATGGCATGGGCTGCCTCTTCAACCTTGTGCATGCAAACACCTTGACATCTGGCGTATTGATCGCTTTCATCGTTTGGCTAGGCTTCATTCTTCCCACAACATTTTCCCCTGTCATCTTCGGCAAAAAGCCCCTTGGAATGTTCTGGCTGGACGCTGTCTACTATCTGATCACCTATCTTCTTATTGGCCTGATCACGGCAAAATTTAATTCCCGCTAGCAGGGACTGCTTTATAGGCACACTAGAGCATCCTTACTCCCTTCAAAAAGCAAGCGCATATCCCTATCATTCTCTATATTAGACTATTACAAATTACAAAGAAAACGCTGTTCTAAAATCGAACAATGCTCTAAACTTAAGTCAGTTTCCAAAATAGGATATGTGCATGGGCCTGAAAGAAAGACGAATGCAAGAAAAAGAAAACATGAAGCGGCAAATTTTGGACTCGGCAATGGAGTTAGTATCGAAAAAGGGATTGTGCTCTTTGACGATCCGCTGCCTGGCTGAGCAAATTCAATATAGCCCATCTATCATTTACGAGTATTTTGAGAACAAGGAATCGATCTGCAAAGGGATCTGCGCACTGATCTGCAAGGAGCTTTTATCCTCCTTAAAAAAAGTGCCCTCCCATGATGAGCCTGACGAATATCTTTTGAACCTCGTTCGGGCAAATGTCAATTTTTTGAACAAGAGGCGTCAAGGAATTGAATTGCTGACCTTGGTCTGCTTCGGCCCAGACTCATCTCAGATACCTGAGGAGTTTTTAAAAGTCGTAGAGCTCTATTCCCAAGCTTTAAAAAGATGCGACTGCAAAAGGCTCCAAACACAAAAAGACCTTGATGATGCCCTCGATGTGATTCGCTCTTTGCACGTCGGCATGATCACTCTGTCCCAGCATCAAACTTCGATCCAAGGTTTGAAGCGGATTGGAAACAGTTTGGAAAACGGTATTCGCTCTCTTCTAAGAGGATGGAAAAATTAACTCATTAACTGAAAATTTAAGAAAAGGAGATTTTATGGAATGCGGTTCACAATGTTCATCAACTAAAGCAACCCTTGTAGAGTATGGCCACATTGATACAAGAGGGCTTGCTACACTCATCTCATCTAAAGTTCCTCTTGTCATCTTAGATGCGCGTCAAGGGAAATGGGATGATGGGAAACGGATCGCCCATGCACAAACGCTGCCAGATGGAGCGACCGAAGAGCAGATCAAGCGCCTTGTCCCAGTCAAGGACGCTCTTATTGTGGTCTATTGCAGCAATAGCCAATGCCCGGCCAGCAATTATCTAGCAGGCCAACTCTCAGAGCTGGGATATACAAACATCTTGAAGTATAAAGAAGGGATCCAAGAATGGATTCATTCAGGACTGCCAGTGCGGACCTCTCATGGATAAAACTTTCCTTTAAGATCGTGTAACAGCTTCGAAAAAGATCCATTTAACATACCCGGCTTTATAGACCGGGTTTTCTTTTTATTTAATAAATAATTTTACCTATTTACCCTCACGTTACGTGATGCTTTATTATTGGGCCATCCTTTAAAATCAAAGGGATATTAGAGGAGAAGAACAATGGCTTATACAGTCGCGAAATTGGCTCAGCTGTCTGGGATCAGCATCCGCACCCTTCATTGGTATGATGAGATGGGGCTATTGAAGCCTGCCTATCATGGTTCCAACGGGTATCGTTATTACGAAGAGGAGCAGCTTTTATCCCTCCAGCAGATCCTCTTTTTTAGGGAACTGGGTTTTGAACTGAAACAAATCCAGAAGATCTTGAAAAGGGGCGACTTCGACAAGATTGTCGCTTTGAGCTCCCATCGCCAGGTTTTGCAGAAAAACTTGGAAAGGACGCAGAAGCTGATTAAGACCATTGACAACACGATCAAACACTTAAAAGGAAAAAGAACCATGAAAGAATATGAAATGTTCGATGGGTTCGATAAGGAAAAGCAAAAAGAGTATGAAAAGCTCCTCATCGACCGATTTGGAGAAAAGGTCAAACAGAGCTTTGCCGAATGCGAGCGAAATGTCAAGAACTGGTCGAAGGCTGATTGGGACAGATCTTCCCAAGAATTTGACGCTATCTGCAGGATGCTTGCTGAACTGATTGAGAAACGCTGCGATGCACGTTCGAAAGAGGTGCAGCATGCTATCCGCCGCCATTATGAATGGTTGAAGAGGTTTTGGATGCCGACCAAGGAGTCCTATCCAAGCCACGGACTGCTCATCGTTGAAACAGACTTGCGCAAACCTTATGAGGCATACCACCCTCAGATGCCAGAGTTCATTGCAAAAGCGATCGCGATCTTTTCAGAAAACGAGTGGAAATAATCCTAAAAGCAACAGCCGGAGAGTCCTCCGGCTGTCTTAATATATAGCGGTTCCATCTGAAACGTACCAATAAATTCTTTTCTAGTGTAACATGTTTGTATGAAATTACTTAATGTATCTGAAAAAGAGAACTTGGAAGCCCAACTGAAGAAGACGAAAGA
>JAFEGU010000225.1 GCA_018239725.1 Verrucomicrobiota bacterium
AAGGCATGGAGCTATCCGCATTAGGGAAATGGTCGTCTTACTCATTGGCTAGCCTTTTAAGGTAAAAAAAAGCGAACCTTAAAATTTTAGGTTCGCTTCATGGATTCTAAAATCGCATGCTTCAATTACATCCAAAATGCAAGCCAGCAAAGGAGAAGTCCCCAAATAAAGGTGATGACTCCCCAAGCCTTTGTATTGACGCCTTTGCCCATCATCATTTTGATCATCATTTGCGGTACGAAAAGAGACATGACGCCGCGAATGATCAGCCACCATCCTAGAAGAGTGACAAAAACAGGCAGAGCCATCATCCACATGTTATATTGGCTGACGATTGCCAAACCGAGCAGCAAGTTGATCATTGCACAGCAATGAAATAGGGCTGGCGTGTTTTTGATCGATGTCATGATTTTGGAAATGTTTTCATGGTAAAACAACATCCATAGGCCGTTAATGACCATTAAAGGGCCAAAAATGCTGGCCAACCACATTGCGTTCTGCATCATCTCCTCCAAAAAGGTTGATTTAGTATCTAAATTTTACCTTAAGGACTAAAGATTTTTTTTGTCAATTTACTTATTTCCTTAACAGATGCGGGGCTACACCGAATCCGGACACAAACTTCGAATTTATGCCCTTCATTATTTTGTTTAACGCCATCTTCCTGTCTGCTGGCGAGGACGAACGCGAAGCAAAACGGAAAAAGGCATCAGCATAAATTCCAAGTTTGTGTCCGGGTTCGGTATAAGATTACTTGCGGGCTGTTCTTTCATAGCGGCCCATGAGCTCGGCCTTGCTTAAAATGTGACCCTCCATGGCCTTTTCCACATCAGGCTTGGTTGCGCCGCGGGGAAGATCGAGCATTTTGTCCACTGCATAGAGTTTGAAGTAGTAGCGATGCTCCCGATCAGGAGGGCAAGGACCGTAGTAGTTCAATAGGTTGCCTGTGTTCATGCCAGGAGTGCCGTGAGGCTGGGAATTTTTGGGGATCCTCGTTGTATTCGGTGGGATGTTGAATACGACCCAATGAACATACATCTTATCTTTTCTGACGAACTCAGGTACATCGGGATCGTCCATAATCAGCACTAAGCATTTCGCTTGTGATCCCAAGCCCGATATGTTCAGCTCTGGGTTGATGTTCTGCCCATCGCAAGTGTATTCAGAGGGGATTTTTCCGCCATTTTCAAAAGCAGGTGATGTCAACAACATTTCTACCTCGTTGGGTTAGAGGGTATTTGTGGGGTTTCGACTTTTATGCTTGGCTTTTGCGGCAGGGATGCTGCGGCTTTCTGCGGCTTTTCATGAGAGATCTTGATCTGGACAGGCGTCTGCAAATCGAGCCAAAGCCCTTGCAATTGGGAGTCGGAAGGATCCTTTTGGTGGAGGCCTAAGATTGCCGTCGGCTCGATTCTGCCAGACGAGAGAACTTTGAAGGAGGCATGCGGGGACTTGGCGTTATTGAGCGTAATGTAGCGGGACTCTTTCAATAGTTTTGGCTTTTGCTCGACGATGGCAACCGGTTCATCTGTCTTGAGCTGATAAAAAAGCCGTCCTTTTTCCGGATAGATCAAAAGTTCGCACTCGGTCTCATGGATGACCGAGATGAACTGAGCTTCCTGTAAGGCAAGACAGATGTCGACCGCCTCCGCTTGAAAGCGGTGGTGGGAAGTCAACCGGGTAATGTGCCATCCTATCCCCGCAGCCGCGAGGCTAAGGATAAAGAGGGCGATCATGATCTCGACGAGAGTAAAACTATTTTTACTCTTCCTGGAGCTCCGCTTCCTCATTTTTCGAATGGTGTCCTAAGTTAGCTTTTTTGCGATTTAGGTAGTTGTCGTGGGCTTTGGATTTAATCGTAATATCTGTGCCGTGTTGATCGGGATGGATATCGAATTTTTGGTTCCATCCATCAACTATCAGCTTTTGTGGATCTTTTACAAGACCTGAGTTCTTTAGGAAACGGGGAACATCGGATATCACCTCATCCATTGAATATCCCTTTGCAACCTCGAGCATCAGAATATCATGCAGTTTTTCGATAGTGCGCTCCGTCTTAAAAGCCTTGCCCTCTTCGAGGCTCCCTTTCATGTTATATCCGATGACGCTTCCAATAAGTCCAATGAGAAAGATCACGATCATGATCTCGAGCAGGGTCAGGGTCTGTTTCTTAGTGCGGCGCAGCATGGCGGCAGTCTCCTATATATAACTTAAATTCAATTGATAAATGAATTGACGTCTGTCAGCGGCAAAAGGATCGACAAGATGACAAATCCGACAATTCCACCTAAAATCATCAGCATGACGGGCTGTAAAAAAGTCGTCAGCTGGCCCAGGTGCTTTTCCAGCTCTTCTTCATAAATTGCAGACAAGTTGAGAAAAGCTTCTTTCATTTTACCAGTCTCTTCGGCTAATGCAAGCATTCTCATGACAAGCGGAGGAAGAATGCTTTGAGACTGCAATGCAGCGCTCAACCTTTGCCCTTCCACAATCTTTTTTTCAGCTTCCTGGACGACCTGTTCTAAAAGGAGGTTGTTCAGCATTCTCCGTGCATGAGCTAAGGCTTCGAGAAGGGGAACTCCGCTGCCGAGCAGCATGGCCAGCGTCCGGCAAAATCGGACAAGGCTGGAATGCAGGAGGATCGTCTTAAGAAAGGGGACTTGGAAACTTAACTTCTGCAAATAGAGGCGGGTCTTTGGTCTTTTAAGGAAAAGCCAGAGTAAAAGAGGAATGGAGCAAAAAATGACGAGGAGGGAATTGACATGCTGGTTGGCCCAATTGCTGATGCTCAGCACGAGCTGGGTCAGCGGGTGCAGGCTCCGACCTTCTAATAGCTCTTTCATCGAAGGGATGATGAAAAAGAACAAGGCGCAAATGATCAAAAAGCAGAAGGCCCCTAAAAAAGCTGGATAAGTCAAAGTGGACAGGATCTGTTTTTTGAGGATTTGCTGGCGATGCAAAAGTTGGGCGAGCTGCTCGAATACCTCTGCCAGGTTCCCGCTCTGCTCAGCTGCCTGGACCATCGATAGGTAGATCTGATCAAAAGTTTTAGGGTAGCGTTTGAAGGCAAGCGAGAGGTGGGAGCCGCTTTTGAGGTGATCGCACAAGTCCAAAAAGAGGGGGTGCTTAGGATGCCGCCGGTACTTCTCCTCAATTGTCACCAAGCTTTCGTAAAGAGGGAGGCCAGCCCTTAATAATTGGGCAAGTTCCCGCGTGAACGCGAGAAGCAAAGGAGGTGGAAGAGCCAGTTCTTCACGCTTTTCGCCGACCGCAAAAAGTTCGGTGATATACACTTGGTTCTTGCGCAGCTTCTCTTTTGCTACAGGGAGCGAATCAGCTTCGATGACCCCATTGAAGGCCTTACCTTCTGCCGTTACAGCTCGGTACCGGAACAAGGGCATCGTTTTTAATCTCCTTCGCATCCGCGGGTCACGCGGAGCACTTCGCTAGAAGATGTTTTCCCTTGGATAGCCAGCAAAGAGCCTTCTTGACGGAGGCTCGTCATCCCCTTTTCCAGAGCAACTCGCTGCAACTCCATCGCATCGGCGCTCTTGAGCAGCTGCTGCTTGATCGCGCCTGTAACGACCATCAGTTCGTAGATCCCATGCCGCCCTTTATATCCCGATTGGTAGCAAGAGGGGCATCCCTTCCCTTTATAGAGCTTGTTGTCGATGAGCTGGTCACGGCTAACCTTAAGCTCGGCAAGCTCTTGATCGGAAGGAACATAACTAGAGGTGCAAAGGGGACAGTTCATCCTGACGAGCCGCTGGGCAAGAACGGCGACGACAGAAGAGGAGAGCAAATACGGCTCGATCCCCATATCGACAAGGCGGGTCAATGCAGAAGGGGCGTCATTGGTGTGCAAAGTACTGAGGACTAAGTGTCCGGTCAACGAAGACTGGATGGCAATCTCTGCCGTTTCCTTATCGCGGATCTCACCGATCATGATCACGTCGGGGTCTTGGCGCAAAATATGGCGGAGGCCTGTGGCGAAGTTAAGATTGATCTTATGGTTTACGCCGATCTGTGCCATCCCTTGAAGCTTGTATTCGACGGGATCTTCAATGGTCATGATGTTCGTTTCGGAGGAGTTGATCTGAGAGAGGGCGCTATAGAGGGTGGTCGTCTTTCCGCTGCACGTAGGCCCGGTCACCAGGACAATCCCTTCGCTCAAGCGGATCTGTTTGCCAAATTCTGCGAGGGTAGGAGCTCTCATTCCGATCTTGTTCAATCCCAGA
>JAFEGU010000226.1 GCA_018239725.1 Verrucomicrobiota bacterium
AGTGACAAGGACGGTTTTGGAAGGTTGAGGGGGGGCGGCTGTCCAGGCTAATGCATTGGCTGAGAGGAAAATAATGAGGATGAACAACTTGCAACGGTATAACATAGTTGGCCTCTGAAAAGTTTGATAAAATTTTGTACCACTATTTTTAATCATTTTCAAAGGGGATTTTTTTAGGTATACTTTTGGCCATTTTAATAACTCCAAAGGCAGTTGCAAAACTGCTTTACCTGGAAAAATGGAGAATGGGTGGAAATAGCCTCAAAAGGGCGATTTTGTCGGGTAAAGGAGTTTTGGAACTGCCTTTCTAGTACAAAAAAATTGAGATAGCTGATAGGCTATTTCGACTAATTTAGGATGCGTCTATGAAGAAACCGGTTTTGAGCGGCAATAAGATCCATTTCACCAGCCTGGGATGTTCCAGAAACCTTGTCGATACCGAGGTGATGATCGGCATCTTGCTGAAAGCTGGCTATGAATCGACCCCTGATCTTGCCGAAGCTGATTATTTGATCGTAAATACTTGCGGCTTTTTAGCGTCTTCGCGCCAAGAGTCGTGCGATACGATCGATGAGATGTTCAAAGGCAAGAAAAAAGGCGCCAAGGTGATCGTTGCCGGATGCATGGTCCAAAAACATAAGGATGAGCTCAAAGCGAAATTTTCCGATATCCACTATTTCTTGGGATCTGGCGATGTGGAAAAAGTTTTGGAAGCTATCCAGGCGCAAGGCCCTGGAGAAGCGGTGACAACGGCAAGAAGCTATCTCGAATGGGGAGAAGTTCCGCGCCAGTTGTCGACTCCTCAGCATTTCGCCTATTTGAAGATCGCAGAAGGATGCGCCAAGCAGTGCGCATTCTGCATCATACCTAAGATCAAAGGGCCTTTGCGCAGCAAGCCGGTTGACAGGGTCGTCAAAGAGTTCAACGCCCTGCTTGGCCAAGGTGTGCATGAAGTGATCTTGATCGCTCAGGACCTCGGAGATTACGGCAAGGAAAGAAAAGAGGTCCATGGTTTAGAGAACCTCGTGAACGAGCTGCTGAAATCGCCAAAAGACTTTTGGCTCCGCTTCCTCTACTTGTATCCTGATGAGATCACCGAAGAATTGATCGGCATCATGGAAAAAGATCCCCGGATCTGCAAGTATCTTGATATGCCGATCCAGCATATCAATGATGGGATGCTCAAAGCGATGCGGC
>JAFEGU010000227.1 GCA_018239725.1 Verrucomicrobiota bacterium
AGTCACCCTTTGGCAACTTCGGAGCAAAAACAGCGCCCGCTTCTCCTCTGATCAATGGCTACGATGTCTTTGTCTCAGCAGACTTTCTCTATTGGAACCTGCAAGAGGGAGGGACCGATTACGCTTATAGCGCTCCGAACACGACATCTGTTTTTCCTTTAAACGGGAAACGGAAACACCTGGAGTTTGAATGGGACCCGGGCTTCCGGACAGGGCTCGGCGTGGTCTTCGATCATGACCGATGGGACGCATACTTGAATTTCACCTGGTTCCAAACATCGCATAGGGCCTCTGCTGAAGAGGGAAGCGACCGGCGCCTCTTCTCTTTGTTAGCTCCCTATCCATCAGGGCTGCAAAGCGCTAAACTGTCGTGGAAAGTCCATTTTTATACCCTTGACTTTGAGCTGGGACGCCATTTCTTTGTCAGCCGCTTCATGTCTCTAAGACCGTTCTTTGGCTTGAAAGGCGCCTGGATCGACCAGCATCGGCATACACGTTACACCGATCGGATTACCTCCGATATCTTCATCAAGACACGAGGCAGGTGTGAGTTTCGCGGGATCGGCCCATGGGCAGGGATCAACGGAGATTGGCATTTCTGCCGCAACTTCAGCTTCTTTGGAAGGATTGCAGGCGCAATCATGTGGGGCGATTTTGATGTGCATGGGAAACAGACTGGAAACGACCACACCCTCTGGCTCGACTACGATCTCGACAAGGACCGGATCGTTCCCATGGTCCAATTCCAAATCGGGTTTTGCTGGGAAACGAATTTGAGCCACGACCGCTACCATCTCGCATTTAACCTAAGCTATGAAGACCAGTACTGGTGGCAGCAGAACCAGTTCCCCTATTATCCAGGAACCAACATCCCTAAATTGAACCCGATCAATGAAGATTTAAGCCTTCAAGGGCTCACCTTCGATGTGAGATTAGACTTTTAACCAAGGGTAAATCATGAGAGCGCGCTTTTTGATAAATCTATCGATGACTTTAGGAGCCTCCATTGCCTTAAGCCAACTCTTTGGTGAAGGAGATGTCCAATCCCGCATTTCCGCATTGGAATTAGAGATGCAAATGGTCCGTACCGAAACGGCGAATGGCAACTTCGGAGCAAAGACCGCATCGGCAAATCCCCAAGTCGACAGCTACGGCTGGTATGCCACTGCAGATTTTCTATGGTGGAACCTCTATGAAGGGGGAACAGATTATGTGTTTACAGACCGGGAAACTCCTGGATCAGCACCCTATAAAGGGAAACTGAAACATCTCGACTTCGATTGGAATCCTGGCTTTCGTGTCGGGATCGGCTATCAGCTCGACGAGCATGATGGATGGGACGGCTATTTAAACTTCACATGGTACCAAACTGATGCAAGCAATTCAAAATCGGCACACGGCGAACACGCTTTGATCACAGCCGATGGCCTCGTCACATCGCTTAACCTAAACAAGGCCCACGCCCATTGGAATGTCACATTCTACAACCTTTATTTGGAACTCGGAAGAAACTTTTTCGTCAGCAAGTTCCTCTCGTTGCGTCCAGCATTTGGCGTCGTGACGACCTGGTTCAATCAAAACAGAAGGATCCGCTACGTTGTCGATTCCCCCTATTTGAAGCTGAACATCCATGGACACAATGACTTCTGGGGCATTGGACCGCGCGCCGGTTTGACTGGCGAATGGTTCCTCGGAGAACACTTCGGCCTATTCGGATCGGCGACCGGAGCTCTGCTTTGGGGCACATTTGAT
>JAFEGU010000228.1 GCA_018239725.1 Verrucomicrobiota bacterium
AGGCATATGACAGTAAAAAGAATCACAAGATTTTAGAGGGCAAAGGGATTGGTAATGGGATTTTAATTAAAGGAACGCGGAAAAGGGCACTCACAACTGTAGAGAAACGATGCAATCGGATCCTCTCCAAGCTCAGGAGTCCGGTAGAACGAGTGTTTGGTACGCTGAAACGATCCTATCGTTACTGTAGGGCAAAATATCTGGGATTGAGAAAAAACAAGCTGCAACTGATGATCACATCCATGGCTTACAACCTAAGACGCATGGAAAAACTATGTGCATGAACGAAAAATCAGGTAGAAATCGTCTCGGAATGAGGCAAAAATTGATGGAAAAACATCAAAGGAAAGTGATGAATGATCGAATTTTGACCTCGGAAGAGATCGCCTTCTGAAAAAAAACGCATTTTGGTGCTCATTAGGTCAGTGTCTCCGCGTTACGCAACGATCTCAATTTCCGCCATAATCGCAATAAAAAATTAAGTAAAGAACTAATTTATTATATCCAAACAATCTCAAGCTTGGGGATGTAAAGTGGGCTCTTCTCAATGTTTAAACAAAAGAGCTGCGGCTGCCGAGGATAAATTCTCCGATGCTTGCTTCTTCCAGGTAATTGGTTCCCATTACTTTACAGAAGAGGTCGGAGTTGCCTCCTCCAAGCGCGCATGGTGCAAGGCCCATTCCTGTTGCCACGAGTTACATCGTCTGATAGAGGGCACCGAGGTTTTTTAAAATCAGAGCATAAGCCATTGAGCGGTATTTCCATGATAACCTTTGGAATCGAGCAGATATAACGAAAAGGATTTGGGGGTATTCTTTTTTTTTAGCTGAATGACTGGCATCGCTTAACAGCTTTTCTGCGTTTTCATTCAGATCGGAGAGTTTCCTCAAGCAATGCTCAAAGGGATCGTAGTGGTAGACCCCTTTCTGTAAACCTTCGCATTTATAAATGACGGGATAGATTTCCAGCTCATAACGAGCGCCTCCTCCGGGATAGGGGCGCTTTGAGAGTTCTTCATCATGATGAAAAAAGGATTCTTTCACTCGAGCGCAACGGAATAAGAATTCTCCAAGTTGATCGGAGGAAACAGGTAGCTCTGCATGCTCACGAATCGATCTTCTTGTCTCAATGGCGTCTTCGAGAGAAAGGGGGAGCTGAGCATCGGGTCTTTTCAGAGGAAACACTTCGCTTGAAGGGTAATTTTTTTTGGAGGAAGGCGCAGGAATTATTCCTCTAAAGGGGAAGTGTCCTCCGAAAGGGAATCATGTCTTCCTAAGCGTGTGCGGGAGTGGAAATAGAGATCGTGCGGTTCCCACTGCTTCTCGATCGAATCGGGGGCATCTGAGGTAAGAAATTTTGACTGTTGAAGGAGGCTAAGGGTTTTTTCGACTTCCTCTTTTACTAAATGGGAGAAATGGGAAAAGACTTCAGAAATTGGGCTTGGTTTTCGAAAAAAGTCCAATAAACGGAGGGTTTCATGATGTGTTAGATTGATCCGTACGGGATAAAAAGGTGTTTCCATTACAAAGCAGTTGTCTTTCATCCGTAGGATGGCAAAAGGGGAAATTCTGTATGTGCCCTCAAGGGTTTGAAAATCCGGAGGGGGGCTCTCGCCTATTGGTATCCAATCGATTAGAGCGGTCTTGTAGATGAGAAG
>JAFEGU010000229.1 GCA_018239725.1 Verrucomicrobiota bacterium
TATGCCTTATCAGCAAAAACCCAATCTTCATCTCCACTAAGAGCAGATTCGAGCATATTCCCGTCATGGACATGCGCCGGCGTCATGGAAATTTTTCGCACCAACTCGATTCCCTGATCTATGCCAACATGTGCCTTGTAATCGAAGTGATACTTGCCGCCTTTCTTCGTCCAATCGGCATCAGGATCTTGGGGCGATCTGCCATCTGTCCCATCTTCGTTTGCAGGAGGTTTTTTCGGAGCTGCTTCAATCACAGTCGCATCGATAAGAGTTCCTTGTTTCAACATCAATCCTTTGGCATCCATCTGACGATTCAATTCATCAAATAAACGTTCTTGCACGCCATGCTTGATCAATTGATCTCGGAATCGGCTAAATACAGAGTGATCAGGCGATTTTTCAGAAGAGCTTAGACCTGTAAATCGACGGAACGAGAGGCGATCATCGAGAGCTTCCTCAAGCGCATAATCAGAAAGGGTGTACCAGGTCTGTAGAAGCAAGGCTTTAAATAGCAAGAGAACAGGGTGGCTGGGTCGCCCTTCTGTTGATGCATAAATGACGCTGAGTAGCTTTTCAAATGGAGTCCAGTCTAACAGGCGATCGAGTTTATCTAAGCGTTGATTGAGCTTTGGATTATTGCCGAGCCACGCATCGGCGAATCCGAGTTGTCCTGAAGTTTTGTGTGCCATGTTCCTCCTGAATAAAAAGGAAATATTTTAGCTGGTCCGCGGAAGTTATGCAACGGTCTCAAATTATATAGTCGCCTCTGAACGATAGATTCTCTAGAACGCCTGATTAGGCAGCTTGCCCTAACATCCTTATTTTCCCTGATGCAGGCAAGAGCTTACCTCTGATCCATCCAAAAATTTTCAGGTCATGTGCCATTATCGCTCAAAATTCTGTCAGGCTTTCCTCTCTCCTCTATGACTTGCTCCAGCTCTTCGCAAACCCGGCGTCCATTCAGAGAAGTGTCTACCGCAATCTTGATGCTCTCTCTGATAAAATCATCTACTACTGTTAGTCAGCAATTTAAGCCCAAGTTGCTTGTAAATCCTGAATAACTTCTTGTGGTTGATGGCTATCCCCGCGCGCTTTAGAAGAGCGTGAATGCGCCGGTATCCATATCGACGCTTCTCGTGTGCAAGAGAGGTTATCTTCTCCTTCAAAAGCCTCTCTTCAGGCCTGCGACTATTATAACGTACACTGGCCCAGTTTGCCCCCACAAGCTGACAAGCTAGCCACTCACTACCCCCATGGATTTCAACCATGGGCTGGCAGCACGCTTGTTTTGCCTGCGGAGTTACCACTTTTTTGTGAGCACGTCCTTAAGCGCAACAATGTCGTGCTGTTGATCTGCAACGATTCGTTTCAATCGAGAATTTTCCTCTTCCAGCGCCCTAAGGCGTTTTGCTTCAGGAATGGTCATATTTGTATACTTGCTCTTCCAGAGATAGTACGTCGCGCTAGAAATGCCATGGCGACGACACAGTTCTGCTACTTTGCCCCCTGCCTGAGCCTCTCCGAGGATATTGATGATTTGTTCTTCTGTGAATCTGTTGGCCATGTCACACTTCAGTTGCACCAATGAGTTTATAAAATACTTCTTTTGGCGTTTTCCATCCTAGTGTTTGTCTAGGCCTTTCATTCAGCCAGTCCTGTACTTGTTTGATTTTCTCTCTAGA
>JAFEGU010000022.1 GCA_018239725.1 Verrucomicrobiota bacterium
ACTGCCCAGGTGTTTTGCCATTTGACGACAACCTTCTTCTCGACTTCTCCTAAGAGAGCGTTACCAAATTAAGCTTCTATCGATCTCTCGATTCTTTCGAGCCAAAAAACAACGAAGCCTTTTTTCAACGACAGCTTCTAAAGCTAGATATCTACTCCATAGCCATTTTTATCAATTTTAAATTGCCATCGTGAACAACTTAAAAATTCGTTCAGATTGACTTTTTCTTTAAGCTGAATAAAAATCTCGAAACTTTTCTCTAAACTGATAAGGAAAAAAATGGCACAACCTTTACAACCACCAACGCTTGCAAGCCCTGCAACAGCAACATTAGTGCTTCATCCCGATCCATCTGATCCAAGCACCATTAAAGAGCTCGAAAATACACAGAAGTTCATGGCCTGGAAAAAATTACGGGACAATCCTCCGTTCGGCCCTTGGGACATCTCTCTTTCCATGCATGAAGTGGAGTATAATACTGCTGATCGAAGCAACCTTGTCAATCATGTCGACCTCTTATTTAGAAACTTCATGCACCTGATCCATACCCATTTTCATACACTTTTTAAACCCGATGAACAAGGCATGATCGATTCTCTGCATCTGTCTGTGCTGCAAAACCGTTTGCATACGTATAACCAGAATATCGACTTGGAAACGATTTGGGATGAGATATTGTTCGATGAGTTTGAAGGATTGGATGCTTTTGAGGTGATCGATCCTCCTGCTGGTCATGAAGAGATCCGGGCATGGCTGAACAATCCGAATAACCTTCATTTCATCCAACAAATCAAGCACTTGAATTTCAATGGTTTAGACCTTACAGTGCTCCCTGAAGAAATTGGCCTGTTCACAGGATTAACCACCCTTATTTTGACTGAAAACAAGTTCAGGTACCTCCCAGAATCGATAGGTAATCTCCATCAATTGCAAAAACTGATCGCATGCTATAACTGCCTAGAAGTCCTCCCTGATTCCATAAAAAATCTAAAACGTTTAGAAATTCTTGATCTGACAGAGAATAGGTTAAGAAAGATCCCCCCTTCGCTATGCGAAGCGGAAGCCCTCATCTCTCTTGATCTTGGTGAAAACCTCATTAAATCTCTTCCTGAAGAATTCGGATTGTTGACGCAATTAGTTAAACTCGACCTGACAGACAACAACCTAGAGCAACTGCCCGATTCGATAGGATGCTTGTCAAATCTGCGCAGGCTTTACGTGATGAACAATGAACTAATAAGCCTTCCGGCTTCGGTTGCGCAATTGCAAGCCTTGGAATGGTTAGACGTCTCGCAAAACTGCCTTCAGTTTTTTCCCGATCAGATCTGCCATTTGCACGAATTAAAGATCTTAGGCATGGAATACAATATGATTGGGGTCCTTCCTCAAGCGATCATGACGATGCCAAACTTAACAGGGCTCTATATTGGAGGCAATCCCATCGTATTTCTTGCCGATAGTCAACTCGATCAATTCACCACGCCGGGCATCAACGAAGAACATTTACCTGATAACAGTGTTCAAACCATTCGGAAACACTATGCGCAGTTCTGTCATTATTCTTGCGCGAGCAGTTTTGCAACCCTTGTCCAAATGGTGGGACGTAAACAATCAGCCGAACACATCCAAGAGGCCTTTTATGCGCTAGAATCCACTTTAAGGGAGCAAATCGAGTCCAAGATTAGAGATATGGGCCAACTCGATGAGGAAAGCTCATCTGATTCTTTCGTTGTAGATATCCAGCTAGATCTTCTAGCGGAATGCCTAAAAGAAGTGTATTACGACCGCTTGGAATCTCTGTCTTCTGAACAACAAACCGATGTCGACAGCAAAGTTTGGGAGCTATACCAAACGCAAGAAGGTGCTGGCGGAGACGAAGAAGCTAGCTCCGTACCCGACAAAGATCGATTGCATTCGCATGTGCTGCGCAATATCGATGCATTGGAACTTGTGATCAATTCGCCTGAGGAAGGCCGTGAGTCGAAAAGACAAAGGAAATCTAATCGATTCATTTAAACCATTGAAGATCGCTGGTTGATCCAGCGATCTTCATAGATATTAGATCTCTTGCACAACCCCATTCACCTGGCAAAGCGTGTCATGCAAGAGATCTATTATTCTATGCTTCGACG
>JAFEGU010000230.1 GCA_018239725.1 Verrucomicrobiota bacterium
GGCCGTCGAAGTCGTCGGCGGGCAAGGCTCCCATCTAATCGTTAGAACAACCATCAAGAGAACATCATGAACATCATTGCAGATATGGACACATCGATCGGCGTCTACACCCTCTTTTTCATCGTAGGCATTGTCGCCATCATCCTCTTCACCATCTTCGCCCGATTCATCGGCCTCTGGTTCCAGGCATTTGTTTCCGGAACCCCGATCTCTCTGTTCAACATCATCGGGATGAGCATGCGTAAGATCCCTCCTCGCATCATCGTCAATGCCCGCATCACCTCCTACAAGGCCGGCCTCAAGCTCATCACCGTCGCCGACCTGGAGACCCACTACCTTGCCGGCGGCAATATCATCAACGTCGTACGCGCCATGATCGCCGCAGACAAGGCTAATATCCCTCTAAATTGGCGCCAATCGACAGCGATCGACTTAGCAGGCCGCGACCTTCTCGACGCTGTTAAAACGTCTGTAAACCCCAAAGTGATCGATTGCCCTGATATCAAGCATGGCGAGTACATCACAGCGGTGGCCAAAGACGGCGTCCAGCTCCGCTGCCGCGCCCGCGTCACCGTCCGCACCAACATCCTCCAGCTCGTCGGCGGCGCTACCGAAGAGACGATCATCGCCCGCGTCGGCGAGGGGATTGTCAACGCCATCGGCGCTGCAGAGACCCATACCGACGTCCTCGAATCTCCCCAACGGATCTCCCGCCTGGTTCTCGAAAGAGGCCTCGATGCGCAGACCGCCTTCGAGATCCTATCGATCGACATTGCCGACATCACCATCGGCGAGAACATCGGAGCCCGTCTACGCGCCGACAAAGCCGAATCCGATAAACGGATCGCCCAAGCTAAAGCCGAAGAGAGAAGAGCAATGGCCGTCGCCATGGAGCACGAGAACAGTGCGAAGGTCCGCGAAATGCAGGCTAAAGTCGTCGAAGCGGAAGCCCAAATCCCGATGGCGATTGCTGAATCGTTCCGCTCCGGCAACCTCGGCATCATGGACTTTTACCGGATGAAGAACATTCAGGCCGACACAGACATGCGCAAGTCGATCTCCAAAGACGAAGATACCGGGCATAAGTAGAATGGACTTCGACCACATTGGGCAATACATCCTCCCGATCCTGATCCTCCTGTTCTATGTCTTTGCAGGAGGACGGAAGAAAAAGCCAGCGCCTCCTCAACAGGATCCATATCCCATAGATGCGGATGAAGACTTTGATGAGGAAGAGGAGGAGGAAGAAGAGGAACTCTATATCCCAGCTCCTTTGCAGAAAAGACTTCCTCCGCCCCAAAAGGCAGGGACCTCTCTTCCTCCTGTCCAGAGGACACTTTCCGACTTCGAATCGGCGATCACTTCCCGCCAGATCGCTAACAACATCGAAAAAAGGACCATCGTCTCTGCGATCTCCGACGCACGCGCAGATTCCTTGATCAGCACCGAGCTGACCGAACGGATTGACCTTGACCAAGCCTATGCCATTAAAGAGCGCCACAGGCCTTCCAGAGGAAGGGCCCTGATCAAAAAATCTGGCCTCAAACAAGCCTTCATCCTCCAAGAAATTTTTAAAAGGCCCGATGTTTTCTGAACGCCTTGAACAGCTCCGACGCCAGATCGCCGAAGCCTGCCAACGCTCCAACCGAAGCCCTTCCGATATCGCTCTCATCGCCGTCACCAAGTATGCTTCTCTTGAAGCGCTTCAAGAGGCCTACGCCATGGGCCTGCGCACTTTTGGAGAAAGCCGCATCCCAACAGCCCTCGATAAGATGGCGCAGCTCCCATCCGACATCGCTTGGCACTTCATCGGCCATCTCCAGTCGAACAAGGTCGCAAAAGCGATCGGTCGATTTGCACTGATCCACTCGATGGATTCCTTGGACCTGGCAAAAAAGATCTCCTCCGCAAGTGTCCAGCAGAACTGCACCACACCCATTCTTCTGCAAGTCAATACGTCAGGGGAGACCTCGAAACAGGGATTTACCCCCGACTCATGCCGCGGGCATTTTCTAGAACTTTCTCAGCTTCCTGGAATTACTATCCAAGGTCTCATGACCATGGCGCCTTTGACCGATGATGAGAAGGTTGTCCGAAGTTGTTTTTCCCGCCTGCGATCTCTGCGCGATGAGCTGAAGCTGCGCCACCTTTCCATGGGGATGTCCCATGATTTTCCCATTGCCATCGAAGAGGGGGCTACTCTGCTTCGCATTGGATCGGCTCTTTTTCAATAGATTTTGATTGTCGATAAATTAAGAAATCATTTGAATTGCTTAACATCAAAATAAGCTGAAGAATCGCTTTTTGGCTGTGTTGGGTTTGCCTTAAAATGCACATTTTCACTAGGGCCTTGTCCTCGGGCAATGGTTGCTTGCTCCAAATGCAAATTTTGAAGACCCACCTTATCAAATTCCCGATCTTTCATTTTGTTCGTCTATCAAATTAACCGACTCTTAGGGAGGATCGTATGCTAGTTCAGAATGCCCCAGAAGTTCACCAAGAAATTGTTGTTGATGGGATTCGAGCTATCGTACCCACAACTCATCAACGTCAATCCACCGGTTCTTGTAAAATTGCTTCCCCCCAATCGCAAGAGATCAAGGCAATCTACGAAGCGGGCTATCAGGTCTACCTTTCCCTTGCTGCCATTACAAATGCAAGAGCGAATGCAAACCTGCTCATCCAAGAAGTCTACCCTCTTGCTTTCTCGATCCCTGCATTTGTCGACTTATGCACTCAATACATTAACAGCGGGGTAACGCCTCCTCTATGACGTGCTACCCGTTTTTGGTCCATTCTGAACGCGAAAAATCAGTCTTTTCAGCCAACTTGGATCTTTTCCAGATCGGCAAGAAATTCTTCAGGAGTTTTACCTCCTAGGCTGCTA
>JAFEGU010000231.1 GCA_018239725.1 Verrucomicrobiota bacterium
CCGTGATAATGACTTCACGTTTGATCCCTTTTTCTCTCTCTAAATATTCAAAGATGGCGACTAGGTCTTTGTTCATCTGAAATTAAGCCTCTTCCTTATAGATTATACACAAGTGAACTCAAAAACACCTTCAGGCAAAGCTGGATTTTTGAATTGACTTTTGTATAAAACGCGGGCTTTTTGAGCCCGCGTTTATTGTTTGCTCCTCGATAAAATCGAGTTGCTCCTTATTAGTTAAGGGTATCCTCTGTCGCTTCTTCGTCGCTCTTCTTGCTTTTTTTAGCTTTTGAAGTGCCGACGACAATGTCATCGCGATTGAACTTGTTCTTATCGACTAAATAGTCTTTGATCGAAAGAGCAATTTTTTTGTGTTCTGGATCCAATTTGATGACCTTAGCTGTCACTTCTTCGCCTTTATTAACGACATCTTCCACTTTTCCAAATGGCTGGTCGGAAAGTTCAGTGACGTGGACTAGGGCTTCGATTCCGTTATCAAGTTCGACAAATGCGCCGAAAGCTGTGATTTTAGAAACAATTCCCTTTACAAGGGTTCCAACAGGCATTGTTTTTTCGATCGTTTCCCAAGGATTATTGCTAAGCTGCTTGACGCCGAGAGTGATTTTTTTACTTTCTTTATCAACAGACAGAACAATCGCTTCTACTTTGTCTCCTTTTTTCAAGACTTCAGAAGGGTGGGAGACCTTTTTGATCCAGCTTAGGTCGGAAATGTGGATCAGTCCATCAATTCCTGGTTCAAGCTCTACAAATGCACCATAGTTGGTCAGATTGCGGATCTCCGCAGTAACGCTGCTGCCGATTGGGAACTTTCTTTCGACATCATCCCATGGATTTTTTTCTGTTTGCTTGATTCCAAGAGAAATTTTTCCTTCCTCTTTTTGGACGGAAAGGACAATCGCTTCGACTTCGTCGCCTTTCTGGACGATTTCGCTAGGATCGGTTACGTTTTTAACCCATGACATTTCAGAAACGTGGATTAGACCTTCAATGCCAGGCTCGATCTCGATAAAGGCGCCGTATGGGACCAAGTTAACGATTTTTCCGCGGACCTTAGTTCCTGGCGGATAGCGCATTTCGATCTCTTCCCAAGGATTGCTTTCTTTCTGCTTCATTCCGAGGGCTACGCGGCCTTTCTCTTTATCGACGTGAAGGATGATAACTTCGAGTTCTTGGCCAAGAGCAACCATTTCAGAAGGATGCTTGATCCTCTTCCAAGTCATATCGGTGATGTGGAGCAGTCCATCGATTCCATCGAGGTCAAGGAACACGCCGAAGTCTGTGATGTTCTTCACGACGCCAGTGCGGAGCTCGCCTTCATTGATATTTTCTAGCATCTCAGCTTTGCGAGAGATCCTTTCTTCTTCGAGAAGTTCGCGGCGGGAAACGACGATGTTCTTACGTTCAGTATTGATCTTAAGAATCTTGAAGTCGTAGGTCTGGCCGATAAATTCATCAAGGTTCTTGATCCGCTTGTTGTCGATTTGCGATCCAGGCAAGAATGCTTCCATACCGATATCGACCATCAAGCCGCCTTTGACTTTGCGGATGACTTTACCTTTGACGATTGAACCCTCGTTGCAGTGGTTGACAATGTATTCCCACTGTCTTTGTCTGCGGGCTTTATCACGGGATAGGACGATTTGTCCGTCTTCGCCTTCAGTTTGGTCGAGATAGACTTCAACTTCATTGTCCAAAGAGAGCTCGCTCGGCTCTGGGAATTCTCCAATTGGAACTAGACCTTCCGATTTTAATCCTACATCGACTACGACGAAATCTTTTGTGATTTCTACAATTCTTCCTTTGAGGATTTGGCCTGTGCTCATTGACGAAACAGATCCTTCGCCGGCAGCTTCTTCTTTGCGGTTCAAAAGGCTCATGAATTGTTTCGCATCGTCTTCGTGATAGTCAACGTCGTCGATGATTTTACTTTGGTTCCAATCGTTTTTATTTGCTTTGGACATGTTAAGGGTTACTCCTAGGGTTTATAAATCAAGCCCATCCATTTGGGTTTAAAGGGAAGATGC
>JAFEGU010000232.1 GCA_018239725.1 Verrucomicrobiota bacterium
AGGAGCCCCAAGGAGCATGTCGATATCTTTCACGAGATGAACAAGGCCCTTTTTCAGAAGCTCAACTTTTCATTCGATCATTTTTCCCGAACGACATGGCCAGGCCATATCAAGACCACGCAGCAGTTTTTCCTCGACCTGCTCCATAATGGGCACATTGAAGAAAAGGTGACGGAACAGCTCTTTTCTGAAAAAGAGGGGAAGTTTCTGGCTGACCGCTATGTGACTGGCACATGTCCGAAATGCGGCTTTACAGAGGCAAGAGGCGATGAGTGCCAGCGGTGCGGCGCTAGCTATGAAGCAACCGATCTGCTCAATCCCCGCTCCAAGCTGACCCAAGCCCCTCTTATCCGCAAGCCTACAAAGCACTGGTTTTTGCGCTTTGACCATTTTAAAGAACAGCTGACCGAGTGGATTGGAAAAAAGAATTGGAAGGCCAATGTTGTTAATTTCGCCAAGGCCTACATCGATGACCTCAAACCGCGCGCCATCACACGCGATATGGAGTGGGGCGTACCCTTGCCTCTTCCTGGAACGGAAGGAAAGGTCCTCTATGTCTGGTTCGATGCGCCGATCGGCTACATTTCTGCAACTCAGGAGTGGGCGGAGCTGCAAAAGAAACCTGAGGCCTGGAAGGACTTTTGGCTCGATCCCCAAACGACGCTCGTCAACTTCATTGGCAAGGACAACATCCCGTTCCATGCAGTGTTCTTTCCTGCGATGACCATGGGGCAGAACCAGCCTTACAAACTTGTCGATCAGCTTCCTGCCAATGAGTTCTTTAACCTCGAAGGGAAGCAGTTCTGCAAATCGGACGGCTGGACGATCAACCTTGAATCGGTCTTCAAACAGTTCACAACGGACCAGATCAGGTATGCGATCGCCTCCAACGCTCCTGAAAACCAAGATTCTGATTTTTCCTGGAAAGATTTCCAGATGCGCTGCAACAGCGAACTTCTCGGCAAGTATGGCAACCTTGTCAACCGCACCCTAGTGTTCCTTCAGGCCCAGTGCGAAGGAAAGGTGCCTCCGTTGGCGCATCCCCATCCGGTCGATATCGACTTTTTGAAAAAGGTCAAGGAGCTTGTCCACGAGGCGGATGTTGCCTATAGCAATTTTCAGTTGCGCAGGGCAAGCCAGATCATCATGGAGATCGCCCAAGTTGGCAATGTCTACTTCGATGCGAAGAAACCGTGGGTCGCAGCTAAGAGCGCATTGACCCATCACGATATGCAGACAACGATCGCCTGCTGCTTAGAATGCATCAAGTGCATGGCATTGGTCTCATCTCCGATTGTTCCTGAAGCGGCAGACCGCATTTGGAAAATGCTCGGGTACACATCGACCCTCCATGAGCAAAAATGGGATTTGGTCGTCAATTCTCAGCTTCCTGAAGGACATAAGCTTGAAGCTCCCCAAGTCCTCTTTAACAAGGTGGAAGATAGCGTGATTCAGCAAGAGATCGATAACCTGAAAAAGCTGGCCGTCAAGCCGGCTCCTAAGGAAACTAAGGCTGCTGAGCCGCTCAAAGAGCAGATCGGCATCGATGAGTTCCGCAAAGTCGATTTGCGCATCGCCAAAGTCCTGCATGTGGAAAGGGTCCCGAAAAGCAAAAAGCTCCTCAAGCTAACTGTCGATATCGGCTTTGAGCAGAGGACGATCGTCTCGGGCATCGGCGAAAAAATCGAAGATATTTCGACCCTTGTTGGCCGCAATGTCGCTGTGGTCGCGAACTTGAAGCCGACAACTTTAATGGGTATCGAGAGCCAAGGGATGATCCTTTCGGCTGATTTCTCCAGCGGTTTTGAGCTCCCTTCTTTTACAGAGGCTCTTCCCGGCACACCGGTCGTTTAAATAGCATTCTCTTGAGAGTTTGAAGCTCAGATTAGAAGCTGAAGGTGGCTGCCAAGGTAAGCCCTTGGAGATAGAGGTCGTAACCTCCGCCGCCTGTGCCAATGATCTGGATATCGTTCAATGTTCTCATCATGTTTTGCGACCACAAATAGTTGAAGTCATAAGTTGCGCTGAAATCGAAATGGCCGCGATTTTTAGAAAAGTAGATTCCCCATCCAAATCCTAAGCTAGCTTCCGCCATTGTCCTGACACATTGGCGATCGTGCATGGCGTAAGAAACTTTGGAGGCGCCAGAAGTGAATGGATTTTCCGAGTGGGTCACTTTTGAAAATTGGGTGTAGAGGATACTAGCTCCAAGTTCTCCCTGGATTCTAAAGCCAGCTCCCAATAGGAAACGTGCATCGATTCCCGATCGTGGCCCGATGCCCCAGGATTCTAGATGATTGTGGGAATGAACTTTGCTGCTTGGCGGAGAAACATTTAGAGCTCCTTTCACATTGATGTTCAGATTTTGTTCAATCCATGATGTACGCAGGCCGATGAAGGGAGTCAACGTCAACTTGCGTCCCGAGTAGAATGGTCTTTGTAACGTGGCGTCTAGCCAGTCGAGTCCAAGGTACCACTTCGAAGAAAGATGTCTTCCAGCTATCCCTTGTCCTTGAGGAGAGGTTTGATAAAACCAATCAGTTGCATATAAGGCTCCGACTCCAATGCTCGAGCTTGGAGCAGAGTGGGATCTTTCTGTTGATAGATGCAAGCGGGTGTAATCTGCTCGAAGGACCCATTCATCAGAACAGAGGTTACCGCCTAGGCCGACTTTAAATCCCGATGAATATTCGAAGTTTTGAAAAATGGTCTTTCCTTGGTGTGAAGAAGGGATCACGGTGTTTGTTCCGCTTAAGTATGAGGCTGATGTAGCCAGATCAAGTCCTTCTTCTCCAGCAAACCAATAGATATAGGAAGCTGTCGCAAAGATATGCCAGGAATCCCTTAACTTAACCGCTGCAGGATGGTTATAAGCTTCGGAGGAGGTTGAGCTTAGGCTCTGATCTCCTTGGTCAAGGTTTGAAGTGCTTGATGAGGTTTTGTTTTCTGCATCGACTTTTCCTGTATTGGCGCTAAAGAAATTCAAGGCGGCTAATATGGGAAACACGGCTAACATGTGATTACCTTCTTTAGGTTTCTCTTATTGAAACCATCTATACTTCAATCAAAATTTGCAGGAAATATAAATTAAATAACTTGCTAGCAAATTCTGTTAAGAAATATTTTTTTGGCAAAGATCAGATGACATTCTTAACAAAGGCATTGAACCAATGACAATATTTCGAAATCTTATCCTAGCATGCACAGTTTGTTGTGCATCGGCATTTGCTGCCAATCCAAACCCTCCAACTTGGCCAGCAGAGACTGTGAATGTTTTTACAACGGCGACTGGGACAGCTACGATTCAAGCCATAGCGGATGCAATTTTTTCCACAAATGGAGGGCAGCCTGACAATGGACAATTTGTCAATCAAGGGTATGCGCTTCTTTTTGCTCCAGGAACATATAATGGGTTGGATATCAAAATTGGCTATTACACATCGATTATCGGATTAGGAATGAAACCTGGAGACACGATTATCAATCATGTTTCCTCTCCGCAGGGCAACAACTTCTACCAAGTTGGCGCTCTCAATAGTTTTTGGCGATCGGCCGAGAATTTTAAGACAACTTCTCCTGGTTTATGGACTCCGACAACGAATCCTGGAATGACATGGGCGGTATCGCAAGCAAGCCCTCTGCGCAAAATCCATTTGGATGGAAGCCTTTACTTATTTCAACTTACATTTCCCGATTTTCAGTCTGGATGGTCGAGCGGCGGTTATATGGGAGACTGTAATATTACAGGAACAGTGTTGACTGAAAGCGCTGTTGTTTCCGGTTCTCAGCAGCAATGGATAACCCGAAACACGGATATGTCCGTGCCTCCTGCATCTACGAAGCCAATATGGTCCAATGGCGTTTGGAGCCAGGTTTTTGTAGGCTGTAACGGTGCTCCTTCAAGCCATTGCAGCAACTGTACTGGAGAAGGAACTCCTCCTTGCGGCTGTTTGAACTGCACTGACCCCTCTTGTGTTGCTACCTGTACTGGAAATCCTTACACAACAGTTGCTGCAACGCCGATCATTGCCGAAAAGCCTTATATCGTATGCAATGATACTGGCTCGTCCTATCAGCTTATCATTCCAGAAATCGAGACCAATAAGATCGGAACATCTGTAGATAATAACACCCCCGTCGTCTCAGTCGATTTTACTCAGGTCTACGTGGCGACTCCATCAGATTCGGCGGCTTCGATCAACCAGCAGATCAATTTGGGCTATCATGTTATCCTGACTCCTGGAACCTATAATCTGACCGAGCCGATATGGATTAATCGAGACAATACGGTTGTGCTTGGAATCGGGTTTCCGATCTTAATTTCAACTACAGGAAAGCCTTGCATCGTCGTAGGATCGGTCGACGGCGTTAGAGTAGGCGCTGTCTTACTCCAAGCTGGCCCCAGTATAAATCCTGTGACCCCAACTTTGCTCCAATGGGGTCCCGTCGGAGGAGACGATTCGATCGCAAGCGGATTTTTATATGACTGCTTCTGCAGAACTGGAAGATTTAGCGGCGATCCGAATGAACCCTTCAATCAAACAGAACTCATGGTGCAGATCAATAGCGACAATGTTGTTTGCGACAACCTGTGGCTGTGGAGGGCGGACCATGATAGCCAAGGCCTTGTTTATAATGAGGACAATTTCTGCAATACAGCAATGCAGGTGAACGGAAATAACGTCACCGCTTATGGGCTTGCTTGCGAGCATACGGTGCAGGATATATGCCAATGGAACGGCGATAACGGAAGATGCTATTTCTTTCAGGCAGAATTTCCCTATGATGTGAAAGGAAGTTATGGAGATGCGGGCTATACGGGATACCGGGTCGGCAATTCTGTTGCCAATCATCAGGCCTATGCTGTAGGAGTCTATTCTTACTTTAGAGACTATTACGTCTTTGCCAAGAGTGGAATCTATGCGCCATCAGGGACAGGTATTCAATTCATCAATGCATTCACACGATTTTTAAATGGATTTGGCGGTATAGGAGGTATCCTTAATGAGAATTTAGGAATGAATCAAGATTGCAACAACCCTCCTAGTCCTGCAGTTACAAAGCAATGTCCAGGACCTGCTTATCTCTGCGACGGCACCTTCCGGCCTTTGGAGGCCCCGGTTCGAAACAGAAGAAGATAGTTAAAGGCATTTTCCTATTTTGCTATGAAGGCGCTCAAGGGTCTTGAGCGTCTCTTAAATTTAGTTGTCTATTATTCTAGTTTCTGTGTATAATCTTTGCGCATGGAAAACGAAAGTTTGCTTTTCAACATCTTTCGCGAGACTTCAGAGGTCGTTCTAGACCGATCGGTTCCTGCTGTTCAAATCACATCCGCAGCTTCTCTTAAGAAGCGGGGCTTCCCTACCCGCTAAATTTATTTTTTCAACCACATTCTTTTTTTTAAATCGATCTGAAAAAGGTCGGAAAAATAAACTATTTTAGGAGAAATTTTTGTATGTCTATTCACACAGAGCCGCAGCTCAATGCGGCCGGAAATTATACATTGGGAGTCGGCGCTGATATTTTCAGCGTGCTTGCCACACAGCCATTAGATACCGTAGCAACGTATGTCATGAGCCGGAAAGGGATGCCTCCTTTCGGAACATGGCTATGGCGGGGCGCTGCAGCGAACTGCTCAGGAGCATTTGTCCAAGGGGGAGTGCCCTTCATGGTCAATGGGCTGATCGCAGAGCACTTTTTCAAAACGCAGCACTTATCGCAAAGTCAAATGATTTCCAACGGGATCTTCACCGGGTTGATCTCGGCTGGCGCGATTGCGCCTTTTGAAAGGGTCGCTAAATTGCACCAGCTTCATGGTGGCAGCATCTATTCCGTCTGTCAAAGGTCGATTGCCGAAAACGGCATGGCAAGCTTTTTTAAAGCAGCAGGACCAATCGCCCTGCGCGATTCGATCGTGTTCGGGACATTTTTTGGTGGAAGACGGGTGGTTGAAGACCATCTTGAGCCATATGTGCCCCACGTTGGACTGAAAGAGGGGATTGCTAGCATTGCAACAGGAATTTTTGCAGGGGCTATCAGCACGCCTGCAGCCCGAATCAACGTCCTAATGCAAGGCGATGCGCAAGGGACATATCCGACCATGGCACGCACCTTGCAGACCGTCGTAAAACATGAGGGCGTCCAAAGCTTGTTCAAAGGCGCTGCAGCCCGTTCGGGTTTTATGGGAGGGTACTACCTCACATTAGCAATCGGTTACAAAATGCTCCGCAACAACCTTCCGGGCATATTTTATCAAAGCACGGCATCTCATATGTAGTGTGGTTGAGCCGGCGTTTTGCGCCGGCTCAATCTCTTCAACTCGACTTTGCAACTTTTTAGGTTCCTAAAAAGTTGCAAAGTCGAGTTGAAGAGATCTTTCATTTTTGTTTGCATCGTTTCAAATATTAATTGAATTTTTGGAGGACATAGAATTAAATCTGTATTTGTACTGGTCTCGACTTTGCACATTTTTGGATCTGGCCAGTTCGCGCCCAAGGACGCTTCACCTGCTCTGCACTGCGAAGCTTCACCGAAGCTTCTTCGTGTCTCCGCAGCCGCCTCCATCTTTTTGAAAAGGAAAAACATGTTCCATAACCGATATTCAATGGCATCTCTTTCTCAAGGAACGATGGGAAAATATGTCCGTTCGCTGTTCTATTTTTCAGCACTGTTGCAATCTTCGGCGCTTTTGGGAGCAACTTATACTGTCAATAGCACGGCAGACACGAACACAGGCTCGTTAACAACAGGAACCCTTCGCTATTGTATCAACCAAGCAAACAATGCAGCAGGGCCTAATACCATTCAATTCGGCACTTCAGGAACGATCATTTTAACGCAATCGTTGCCGCCGATCGGCTCGAACATTACGATCGTGGATGCGATGGCGAATGCCATCACAATTAACGGTACAAATGGCGGAAATTCATACCAGGCATTTTTCTGCGCGCCCAATTCAACCGGTCTCACTTTTAAAAATACAGGCGGCGGATCGATTGCTGTTCAAAATGCTGCATCAATTGGTGGAAATGGAGGTACATCTGCTGGGGGAGGGGCGCTAGGAGCCGGCGGCGGGCTGTTTGTTGGAGAAAATAGCACGGTGACAATTCAAGGCATGAGCTTTTCTGGATGTCATGCTAAGGGGGGGAATGGTGGATCAGACTATGTTTTAGGAGGCGGCGGCGGAGGAGGAATGAGCCAAGGAACGGGTGGAATCGGAGGTGCTAACAACGGTTCAGGAGGCGGCGGCGGTGGTGGGTATGGGGGTATTGGTGGAAATGGCGGCGGAGATGGCGGCGGCGCCGGCGGCGGCGGAGGCGGGTTATTTTTATCTGGAGGTAGTGGTGCTGACGGCTTTGGCGATAATGTAGGCGGCGGTGGAGGAGGATCGGATCTTACAGCAGGGGCAAGTGCATCTGGAAATTTTGGCGGCAATGGAGGAAATTCCATAGCTGGAAATGTTGGCGGCACTGGAGGGGCCGGCGGCGGGACTGGGGGCAATGGGGCTCCTGGAACCGGCAACAGCGGCGGCGGCGGCGGCGGTGGTTCATTTTCTGGAAATGCTGGAAACGGCGGGGATTCTCAAATGGGAGCTGGAGGCGGAGGAAATTCTTTCGATCCAGGATCAGGCCCTGGGGGAAATGGAGGCAATTCCACCGGTTCATTTGGAGGAGGAGGAGGAGGGGGATCTAGCAGCAACACGTTTCCGGGATCAGGGGGAAATGGTGGAGCGTTTGGAGGCGGTGGAGGCGGATCCGCAGGCGGTCCCGCCTTTAACAATACAATTTCGCCCGGAGGAAATGGCGGTTTTGGAGGAGGCGGCGGCGGAATAAACGCATTATTTGGAGCATTGAACAATCCCAACGTAGGCAACGGTGGCTTTGGAGGAGGAGGAGGCGGCGGCGGGTATTTAAATGCTACGTCAGGACTAGGTGGCTATGGAGCATCTAATGGATCAAAATTATTTGGCGGTGGCGGTGGAGCCGCATTGGGCGGTACAATCTTCGTATCGAAAGGAGCAACGCTTCATATAGCAGATTTTCCCGCCGGATCCATTTCCTCTAATCCCTCAACTGCAGGAAGCGGAGGCAACGGTGCAGCTTTCGCTGCTGGACCTGACATCTTTTTGATGTCGGGCGGAACGATCTCCTTCGAACAAGCAACTACTTTTACGATCAATACACCGATTGCAAGCGATGGCGGGGCTGGTGGAGGAAGTGGCGGCGGGATTATTATGAACAATGCAACCGGGTCCTTAATTTTAGGAGGGAGCAATACCTACACGGGCAGCACCACGTGTTCAGCAGGAACAATTAAGATCAGCCAAGATGCCAATCTTGGCGCCAACGGCAATGGTCTCACAATCCAGAATGGAGGAAGCTTCGAATTCACCGACTCAACGACACTTAATTCCTCACGTGTGGTAACACTGGGAGCAGGTGGTGCTAGCTTGATTGTAGATTCTGGAGTGAACGGCTCCATTGCAGGAACTGTCACGGGATCGGGACTTCTTACGAAGACAGGAGCTGGGATTTTAGGATTGCAATATGCATCTAACAATTACTCTGGGGGAACGCAGATCAATCAAGGAACGGTACAGATTTCGAATGCTCCTCAGCAATCCAATCCAACGACCTTGGGGACTGGTCCAGTGACACTGAACGGAGGCAATTTAGAGGTCCTTTCCAATTACGGCAACAATCAGTCGGTCCCAAATGCATTAACAGTTTCAGCCTCCAGCCAGATCCTATCTGATCTTCCCGCAGGTCAGAACCTTACCTTTTCGGGAGCGGCGGTCCTCAATGCAGGGACTTTGTCCATTGGCCAATCTGCCGCGAGCAATACCATTTTATCCGGAGCAATATCCGGAGGTGGAAATTTAAAAACTACAGGTCCAGGGCAAGTTATTATCAAAGGCGCTGCAGCGTATACGGGAACAACAACAGTCCAATCAGGAACTCTTGCGGTAACTTCTCCAGGATCAATTACAAGTTCGAGTTCAATCCAAGTCAACTCCGGGGGAATTTTAACGGTGAGCGGGAGCGTGGCGTCGCCCATCCAAGTCAACTCCGGGGGATTATTAACGGTAAATGGGAGCGTGACGTCCCCCGTTCAAATTAACTCAGGCGGAACATTAAATGGATTAGGCCCGCTTGGCAACACTGTAACAATCAATGGAATCATCGCTCCAGGTAACTCCATTAACACATTGACAGGAACGGACTTTATTTTTAACACGGGGTCTACCTATCAAATAGAGATCAGCAATTCCACCACGGATTTGATTAGCGCAAGCGGAACGGTGACGATCAATGGAGGGCAGCTTTTGTTAATCCCAAGGAATTTTAGCGCACCTTCTGTTTCTTCATATACCATCATCACTGCGGGCTCGGTAATCGAAAATGTTCCCTTTACTTTTGCCAATCCGCTGACTCGTTTCCCGATGAGTGTCGTTTATACCGGAACAAGTGTCAGTTTGGTGATTAATAGCGGGCCTTTTCCTTTTAACACGATCGTGACGAAAGGCAATGCAGGAAAAGTGGCAGAGTGTTTTGAAGTTCTTTACTTGCAAAATCATCCCGACCTTGCTGAAATTGTAACGATCCTTGAACTGCAGACTGTCGGCCAGATGACAAAATCGTTCAATGAAATGCAACCAGTGAATGCTAACAACATCGCCTTTACAGAGGAAAATGTTGCCGAAAGGGTCCGTCAACTCTTCACAGAGCATTTCTTTGAAAAAGCTGTGAACAATTGCTACAGAGAAAAAGATTGGGACATATGGGCCTCTCCCTTCCTTGAGAACGTGAGACAGCATGGCAATGATAGCTTGCCCGGTTATCAAGACCGCTTTACCGGATTTACCGCTGCCCTAGATTATTATTTAAAAGACCATTGGATGTTCACCGGAGGTTTTTCCTTTGCTTCGACCGAGATGAAGGTTCCTGATGGAAGGACCAGAGCAGACTATGATACCTATGCGGGATCTCTTGGCGCCTTGTGGACCAACACCTCCTTTTTTGCCGACGCGGTATTCTCCTATCTCTATAGTCCGATCCATGCCAAAAGAAAGATGTATTTTTCCATCAATCACTTTGCCCATTCTGATACAGTTAACCGGACTGCTACCTATGACCAGAGCTCGAATCAGTTGCTAGGACATATTGGCGGCGGGTACAACTTTAAGTTCAGAGAGGGCAGAACGAACTCCTTCAACCTCTATCCCTTTGCGAATCTCGATTACCAGTACCTGATGCAAGGGGGCTATTCTGAAAGCGGCGCCCACAGCTTAGACTTAAAAGTTCGCAGCAAAGAATATGACCTTCTTCGTCCGGAAGCGGGGCTTGGCATGGGCTATAAAGGGTGCTTTGAAAAGAGGCATATCTTTATCGATCTATCCTTCAGTTACATTCATGAGTTCCGTTTTATGGGCCAGGACACGACCGCCAAGTTCAAACCGGCTGATTGCACCTTTAGAGTGAAGGGGCTAAAACCGGAGAACAACTTGTTCAGCCCATCGCTTAAAATCCGATCGACCTCCCCCTTGAATGGTTTTTCATTCATGCTGGGGTACCATGGAGAATATGGAAGGCATTTCATCTTAAATGCCGGCGAAGCTGAAATTGCAAGAGCTTTTTAATCTGACCTGAAAATATCCTTCCACTCAAAAAAAAAAATCTGATATACGTCGATTCTTAACCAGGAAAAAACATGCGCTGTAAATCTCTTTATCTTCTTTCATTTTCGTTGGCATTTCTTACCAATGCAATGGCGCGGGAATATTTAAATGAGTCGGCAACGCCGCAGTTTCTTGCAGCAGAAGATGGTGATGACGAATACACCAATGGTTTTTACGAAGAAGACGAATATTTCGCAGATGCTGAGAACGGTCAGTCGCAAATAGATTTACAATTGGAGGCTGATTCATCGGAAGATTGCGTTTCTCCTTTCCATAGGGTCCATATCGGGCTAAGACATAATGAGGCCAGGGGCATCGGCTACAGTGATGGCTATACGACGCTGGAGGCATTCGGGATCTACGATCGGTACAGCCAATACTTAATGCCATTTTTTGATCTTAGAGGGCATGTGTTCAATAACGGGAAATTAGCAGGCAACGTGGGGATAGGTGAGCGGACGCTCATTCCGTCCATTAGTCACACGTTCGGTTCTTATCTTTATTACGATGTGCGCAGAGTGGGAAAAGGACTTACGGTCAATCAGCTCAGTCCGGGGATTGAACTTATCGGAAAGAGAATGGAATACCGGATCAACGGATATTTTCCTGTTGGAAACGACGAGGGACATAAATATGGTTACAAGTTTCATGAATTCGATGGACACCACATCATTTTAAAGTCGAAACAGTACCAAGCGATGAAGGGTTTTGATGCAGAAGTCGGCGCCCACATCACGCAAAGTACCAAATACGACCTGTATACGGCAGCAGGCTCTTACTATGTCCAATCTTCCCATGCACATTCCTGGGGCGGCAGGACCCGTTTGCTCGGACGCTATAAAGAATACGTTTCTCTAGAAGCTGCCTATTCTTACGATAACCTCTTCCGAAGCGTCATTGAGGGAAGCATTGCTGTGACTCTGCCTTTCGGAGGCAAGGTCAAGCGTAAAGGCCAAGGATGCCCAAAAGGCTTCGGACTGCTCCTCTCCAGAGCGTCATTTGCGCCGTCCCGTTTTGAGATTCCCATTGTTAAAAAAGTTCATCCTCGCGACAAAGCGTTCAACCCTGCCACGCACAAGCCATGGACCGTCTGGTTCGTCAATAACCTTAGCAGTTCGGCAGGGACTTTTCATAGCCCATTTCCAACACTTCTCGCCGCACAAAATGCTTCCTCTTCCAATGACATGATCTACGTCTTCCCAGGGGATGGTACAACGAAAGGGATGAATGCTGGGATCAGTTTGAAGGATGGACAGCAGCTGTTTGGATCGGGGATTTCTCATGAGATCAACACGAAGCAGGGCAAAATACGCATCCCCGCCTTTTCAAACAGTTACCCACTAATTGCAAACACGGCAAGCGTAATCACGCTTGCTAACAATAATTGGGTCTCTGGTATGAGCATTTCTACAACGGCTGGGAATAAAGGAATTGATGGATTGGCAGGTGTTAGTAATCCAACGATCGATCGAAACCTAATTTCAGGTGGGGCCGATTCTATTGGTGTAAGTATTTCCTCAACAGGAAATACACTTGCGATTACAAATAATCAATTGACCGCTCCTTTAAGCATGAATGGCAATAGTCGAGGCATAAGCGTGTCACAAGTAGAAAATACGTCTCTAATAGCAAATATATCTAATAATTCAATTTCAGGTTTTGGCATTGGGCATGCTTTTGCTCCCGAACTCAATCCTTCCATAGCAATTACCAATAGCATAATTTCAGGGAATATGATTTCAAACTTTGGTCGGGTGGGCATTTTCGTATTTACTGGATTTCATGATTCCCTTTTGCAAATCACGGAAAATACGATTCTTAATAATGCTGGCGCAGGTTCTGGCCCAACCGGGGGTATCTCCGTTAGTGTGAACTTAGCTCCTGATTCAGGTTCCTTTATTATTGAAAAAAATAGAGTAACTACTACAACGACCAACCCAAGTGTCAACGGGATTTTAGGACAAATCAACCTCGCAACAGGTGCTTCAGCTCAGATGCTTATTAACCAAAATACAATTAGCACAGGCTCTGGAGCCGGCTCTGTGGGACTTAACCTTATAAGCGTTGCTAACGGGGTCATGTGCACAAGTATTACCAATAACCAAATTTCTTTGCAGGCGGCGTCTGGTACAAATGGGGTAAGCCTCACAACAACAGGAACGGGGATCATTAATGTGGAAGATATTTCAGGAAACATCGCTCCAAATATCATTATGACCGGCAATATCAACCTTGTCGAGGAGAATTTCTGTAATCCCTAAGAGAACTTTTCTAAAGAGGCCTGGATTGTGAACAGAGGGGAACAGAGTAGATGAAGCCACTTTATTATCGAACTTGTCTATTGATTTGGAATTTTCACGTTTCCCTCTCAAATTCACGATTCTTCGGGTTATTTTGTTATGTTTAGACGTGGATGGCGAAAGGCAAACCCTGCTTGTTTGATTTTCTGATTCGACACCCGATATCCATTTTGGGCATTCGATGTCCAGATCGGACTGGGAACATCGATCGATGCAGCTAAGGAACCATAGAGCTCTTTACGTGTCGGGTGGTCGTCGTTGACCAAATGGTAGATGCCCTTCAAGCGATGGTCCAAGCAAAACAATATCGCATGGATAATATCATCTAAATGGACATGATTGGTCGGTTCATCGCCGCTGCCGCCCATCTGTTTTCCAGATAAGCGGCGGGCCCGGTCGATCAATTCTCTTTGGGGTCCATAAATTCCGCCAAGCCGCAGAATGCAAGCGTCTGCGTTGCTCTGCAAATAGACCTTTTCCGTCTCGAGAAGGATTTTACCATTTTCCGATAGAGGAGATAGTTCCATCTCTTCTGTTATCCAATCGGCATGGGTCCCTTCGCACACAGAGGTGCTGCTGGTGTAGATCAGATGCAGCGGTTTTTCTCTTTTTTTGAGGATCGATGCAATGGTTTGGGCTGTTTCGAGGTAGGTCTTCTCGTAGTTTCCCGAGCTTCCTGGAGCAACGAGGACGATCAATGCATCGCAAGAAAGGAGCCAGTTTTGGAGCTTGTCGTTAAAATGGTCCTTTAGAAGCAGAACCTCTTTTCCGTAAGGCTTTAGCGTTTCAACCTTTTCTTCACGTGTTGTCGTGATGCAGACTTCATAGGGAAGATCGATCATGCAGCGAAGCAGGGCAGTGCCGACATAGCCGGCTCCGATCAATACGATGTTCATTAACATCCATTTGTTTTTTTTTAGAGTTTAGTACAATGTCTTGAAAATAGTCGATTATCAGCAATTCCCGCCGATAAAACCTTAACAATCTGATTTTCAAACGGTCGCGTAAAACAAAAAAGCTCCCCAGAATCCCCGGCCAGGGGATTTTTTGCACTTTAAAAATTGTCTGAATAATTGGG
>JAFEGU010000233.1 GCA_018239725.1 Verrucomicrobiota bacterium
AATCTTTCGTCTTCTTCAGTTGGGCTTCCAAGTTCTCTTTTTCAGATACATTAAGTAATTTCATACAAACATGTTACACTAGAAAAGAATTTATTGGTACGTTTCAGATGGAACCGCTATATACCCGAAAAGGTTAAACGAACCATCGGAGTGAAACGCTCAGTAAAGCAGGCTTTGACGCGTACTGGACTTATATCGCCTTCACAGCTAAATGCTCTTCAATCAATAACTTGCGCTACCCACTTAACAACTTGAAATTCTAAATCTGGCAAAGCCAATTTAAAGTTATTTCTTTACATAAAACACCATTCAATCGCAAATATTATATAAATAATTGAAATTATTATATTTTTTTGTTATAATTATGGTGTAATTTTTATTATAACATATCTGAAGCAGATTGATGGCTTTTGTTAATACTTTCAAAATTCTTAGCTTAATGGGCTGTAACAGTAAAACGCTCTTTCGTTTATTGGGACGCAATAGCCGCGAGGATGTTACCGAGCTTAGACAGAGGATTCTAGTCCAAAAGCAAAAGCTATTGCCGATTGTAGGAGAGCAGAGTTTAACGTCCGCGGAACCTAGTCCAAGCACAGCTTCTTCTTCATCCGGCAGCCATTCATTACAAGCCGATCGGCACTATCAAGTCATCCTAGGGTGCACGGATGAACTGCTCTCTAAATTAAGCGAAGACACGCCTGAAGCAGAAGCTCTTGATATGGCATGTGTGATGAAAAAAGTCTCGATTTTCCGGCAGTTTATTTATAAACACATCTTCCACAAATATATCTTATTGCCAGCAGTGTTAGTGGGGATTGGACTTGCGACCAATCAGATCAAATTGGATCCAGAGAATGGATTTAAATCGGTATCAGATTGGATAACTGAAAGCGGAGCACAGTTAGTCTCCTCTTCAGAAGCCCGTACAGGTGCTCTTGCTATTGCCAGTTTATTAGCTTACGACAAATTCATAGATAGGAGAAAGGAGCTTCCCTTAAGTGAAATGGCAAAGCGCCTATTGACAACCACCTTCTGCAGTTATGGAGTATCCCATACTGCTCAGGATCAGAGCAAGTGGGGAGCTGTCATGAAACTATGCTTACCTATCATCATTGCCTACGGCGTGCATTATCAAGCTTCACTGCGAGTCTTCTTTCGGAAAAAGGGCCCTTATACAGACCGCTTAAAAAAGCTCATACGGAAATCAGAAAGAAAGAGGTTGAATTGATCAGAAAAGGACTCTCTTTCCATGCCGATCCAGACCAAAGCAAACTGATCGCATTTCAAAACAAAATTAGCCAATCCCTAAGCCAACTTCTACGAAATGGACAGCTCGACAGGTACTGCTCCTTTCTTTTTAGCGGCGAATTAAAAGCCTGCACGCATAAAGAAATATTCTACAAATTTCTTGGCTTAGTTAAGTTCTTGAGGTCCTTTAAAAATGAAGGCTGCTTTTCTAATTATTTCAAGTCGATAGCAATCAACAAATTTGTGGATGAGCTAGACTCTAAACATAAGATTTCCAAGTACATCAGCAAGAATGACCTCAAAAATTTGGTTCTAGCTGCAACGAAAAAAGACTTTAATGCAGAAGAGTTGATCCGATCATTTGTCGAAAAGAAAGTCGCCGACTCGATTTCCCTCATCGATCCTCAAGCGATCATCGATCTTCTGCTCGGTTTCCTTCAAGATGCGGCTCAGGGGATCAGTCCAACAACCCTCTGCATAAAATTATATAATAGCTTCAGTCAAAAACTCTTTCGTCCAGACATTCAAGCTCTATTGGAAAATTATCGATCAGGCGATGGGATCGATGATGGAGCGATGCAGCTGATTTATAACAAATTGAATGAAGGCAGACTTGAGCTGATATCGCCAGAGTCCTTTAGTTTTTTATGGGACAATGCTCTGTTCCCATTTATTGAAGACCACCTTTATTCCGCAATTGGAAAGCTGGGCATCGGTCTTAATTTGCCAGATGTGGAAGTCCTCAAGATGTCCAGTTTCATTCAAACGACACTCAAAATGTTCTTTTATGACACGCTGCATCAATTGGCTTTAAATCCGATACAGAATGTCTGCGACAGTCAAATGTTCAGCGAAGCTGACTTAAGCAAAGCTGTAGCTCATTCCATGAAGTTCCTTGAGCTCATTTGTGCTCCGACGGCAAAGAGGAACTTGGCCCGGCTTGCCCAAAATGTCACGACTTTAATGCTGCCTCGAACTTCTGCGGCATCATCATCGGAACCCTCCTCTTCTAGTAGTGCGCCAAGCCACTTTGGGATTGGGAGCTACTTCCCTGGTTCCACATCGACAAAATCTCTTATCTCCTTCAGCCATACGCCAAGTATTTACGATGCCGTTTCTGTTGCCAGAGGCATGATTGATGAGACCGCGCCTCACATGCAGCGTTGGAGGTCGATCACTGAATCAGAAAACATCCAAATGCTGCCGACCATGCATTGCGCGCACACAAGCGACTGGAGGAAGAAATTAATCCAGGCGGCTGAGCATAACATCGTCATTTCAGGAAACTATTGCGGACAGCATGCATTTGATGAGATCCTTGTGCTGATCAGAGAAAAAATGGAAGGGAACCCCAATTTAAAGGTGGTCATTATTTCTTCCCCTAATTTCGTGAAAAACGATCAAAAGAAAAATATTCGGAATCAAGCTCTCGTCCAAGAACTTAAAGCAAGATTCCCCACGCAATTCTCTGTTGTGTATTCCCACGATGTCTGGCTCCTAGGAGGAGAAGATGGATACAAAAAGAGCACAAACCATACCAAATACCTCGGAATCGATTGGGGGCGCTATTACATCATGGGAGGAAGCGCCATTAAGGATAACTTTAACATGAGCGGAGTGGGCAACATCTTCGACATTCTATCAGCCGAAGAAAATGCCCGATTGAATCACTTACGCGAAGGGTTAGCCGACCTCAAAGCGGAATGGGAAAGATCGATTCCAGACTTAAGCGCCATCGCCCAAAAAAATCAGGAATGCATTCTTTTGTGCAATGACGTTGAACAGATGCTAAGAAGCTCGCCCCACTTTTCCAGTACCGAGTTCTCCCCTACTCTTGAGAAGCTCTCTTCCATCCTTGAATTGATCGGCCAAGCTGCCGGTCAAGAAAACCCCATAGAGTTTTATTCCCACCATGCTGACCAGGTCCATTTAGACTTACAGGAGGATCAATCAGACGGTGTGACAGATAGCGGCCTTATCGGCATGTTCGTCCCTGGAAACTTTAGGGATATGGACTTTGTTTTCAGCGATCCTAATGGCGGATTTTCTAGCGGAAGACAATTGTTTTTAGAGATGGTCCGTTTAGCATACCGTTGGGAAACCCTCAATGCCGTCCATGAACACAAGAAAGACATTTCCTTCTTTACCCCTTCTCAAGTCGCCGAGCTTCCTCTTTTTACTGGAGCCGAATCCCAAAGACCGGGCAAAAAGGATTCGGTCACCCATCGGATCATGAGGGAGCCAATGCCTAGCCCTTTACCCCTATCCACACCAATCATTCCAGGTTTTGAGGGAGCAGAGGCGGGAAGGCTTCAAGTCCTCTACCAAGGCCCAGAGCAAATGTCTGGGACAAACGAGTTCTCCTCCAAAACTTTGGAGCTGATCAGGAATGCGCAAAGGCGCATCGTGTTCAATCATATGTACTTTTGCCCGACTGATGAAATCATGGCCGCCCTTAAAGAGGCTGTCGAGCAAAGAGGCGTCCAGATCGAGATCATCACATGCGGAGAAACAGAGAACTGCCCGATGAGCCAGAAAACGTTTGGCCCGTACAATAAATGGAACTGGGTAAAATTGGCTAATCTGCTGGAACCAGAATACCGGCAAAACGTTAAAGTCTTCCTCTACGAACAAAAGAAAAAAGGGCTGCACAAGAAAGTGATTGTGTTCGATGATAACACAGTCCTGGCCGGAAGCAGCAATTTTGGATATAAGAGCCTTGTCACCTCATCAGACCATGAGGTCAATTTTGTGGCAAAATCGGAAGACTTTGCCCAAAAGACATTAGCAATCTGCGAAGAAGACAAAAAGCTGTCCCAAGAAATTGCCGATCTGACGGAGATCTCTAAAAAAGAACACCTTCAGGCATTGTGCTATTACTCAACGCGCTCGTTGGCCAACTAAGAGACTGTTAACAAATTTAGTTTCTGTCGATTTTTTGGACTTTTTCAGAAAATTCTCAAAAAAGCGACGAAACCTAAACCCGTTAACAGTCTCTAAAGCTCTTTTTAGAGAATTGAAGGTAGCTTAAAACCAGGTCTTTCCGCTATAGTTTCGATAATTCATGGCATTTAAGTTGCAACTGATTTCAACCCGGTTTCAACGTTTAATTGAGGTGAAGTATGCACTTTGTAGAAACGGAAGAAAAAGAAACGGTAAAAAAAACACCAGATCATCCCCTAGCAAATCTCTTAAAGTCGGTCCAAAGCAAAATCATCGGCCAGCATCAGATTATTGAACAGATGCTCGTTTGCCTGCTTACAGATGGACATGCTCTCCTAGAAGGGATGCCGGGACTTGCCAAGACACGATCTGCCAAAGCAATTGCCGACGGCATCGAAGGGGCGTTCCACCGGATTCAGTTCACCCCAGACCTACTTCCTTCCGATCTCATCGGCACAGAAATTTATATTCATGAAAAAAGCGACTTCGTCTTCCGCAAGGGTCCCATTTTTAACAATATTCTTCTAGCCGACGAGATCAACCGCGCGCCTGCCAAGGTACAATCAGCTCTTCTCGAAGCGATGGAAGAAAAGCAAGTCACCGTTGGCCGTAAAAGCTATCCCCTTCCAGAGCTGTACATGGTCATTGCTACACAGAACCCGATCGAGCAAGAGGGCACTTATAATTTGCCTGAAGCGCAACTCGACCGGTTCATGATGCACCTTGAGGTTGGCTACCCTAGCCATCAGGAAGAACTGTTAATCGTTGAGCTCGACGAAAAACGGCAGCAGCTCAGCAAACAAGCATCTTTTCCGCTTACATCCCCCGAAGAGGTCCTTGCTGCCCGTCAATCGGTATCGCGTCAATATATCTCAGAAAACTTAAAGAAGTATGCCGTCTCGCTTGCGTCAGCAACGCGGCAGCCAGGAAAATATGATCGCGAGCTGGCTAAATGGATCGTCCATGGGGTTTCGCCAAGGGCAACAATCGCTCTTATCCGGTGCGCCAAAGCTCTTGCCTGGCTAAGAGGCGATGAATATGTCAC
>JAFEGU010000234.1 GCA_018239725.1 Verrucomicrobiota bacterium
GTGGCAAGGATCATTCCATTATGGGGGTGCCTCTCGTACCGTTTGATGGATCGTTGCGTTACGCCGCTGATATGAGTATGGTCTTCCTGATCGCCATCGTCGATGACCTCGCAAACAAGCAAATGGTCCGAATCATAGAAGTAGAATTCGCGGATGAGGATTTTTTCACTATCGCAAGTCAATTTGCGGCCCAAGAGGTCTGTGCCTTCGAGGTAAGCGTAGCGGTAGGTAAGGCCCCCCCCCTTCCGCTTCAAGAGTAGGCACGTTGAAAACAGGAAGATATTCAAAACGCCTGCGATAGACTTGCGCTCCAGAAAGGTTCCCATGATCATCGATTGGGAAGGGTCCCTGCTGCTCTCCTGTAAGATTGCCCCAGAAAGCCTCTTCTAAGACGTTGCCAAATGCGTCGTAAGTAAAGGCACGGGAAAATATGGCTTTGCCATTTTGATCAAGCAATGCCTTGCTGATCAGATGAGAGCCGTTCCACAACAGTTGCAAGGAAGAATACAAGCGTTCACTTTCATCATAGTACTCGACGCGTTGCAACTTCTCTTCGTCATGGTGATAGCGGGTCAGTACATTTTCGACGTCGCGAACATCGGTATGATTGGGATGGTAGGAAAATCGCGCTAAAGGGAGAAGTTCGCTGTTTGCTCCAAGGGGAGCTTCCAGAAGTCTGATCTTATCTGCATTGAATGGTTTTTTCACTTTATACTCCCATTTCATTGCAGCATGACGATTTTCCGGTTCATAGTAATGCGCAATGAATTGCAGAGTTCCTCCTAGATGCAGCTTTTGCATCCGTGCGCCGATCCCTTCTCGACCTAGAGCAAATTCCGATATCTCATCTGGTCGCCGGTTGCTATTGATCGAGCGGAGATAGTTCCTTTGCTTGATTCCGACCGACCGGTAATCGAATACACTGTTGTCTGAAGTCGTTATTTGAAAATGGAAATGGTCGGAAGGCTTCATCAACCCATCGGGTTTGACAAAATTGAAAGAGGCTGTCGTAAATATTTTTGTGCCTGAAGGATTACGAACAAAGATGTTCTTTATCTCATTGGAATGCTTTTTGTAGACGTAGCAAATGTCATGTTTGCTCGGCGTCGTTTCAGAGACAAGGGCCAAGTAATAGGGGCTGTCTGATGAATACCATCCTAAATCTTTATAGACCCGAACTCCTCCGTCGGGCAAATAAAGGGTCACCTTTTGCTGCCGGATGTTAAATTTTAATACATTGTGCGCTGGATTTTTTCGTGCGCTTAATATTCCAGTGCACTGGCCGTCTTTAAACTCTGGCTTGAATACATGGTAATGCTTTTCTTGATGGCTGAA
>JAFEGU010000235.1 GCA_018239725.1 Verrucomicrobiota bacterium
ATTTTAATGTGATTAAATAATTCTTTCGCAAACGCATTATTGGAGGCATGCCCAGATCGAATAGCGATGATATGCGCTAAAAATGGCACGGGCACTAAAGAAAAATCTCCGATGAGATCTAATACTTTATGGCGGACCATTTCATCAGAAAACCGCAACCCTTCAGGGTTCGCAACGGCATTATCTTTAATGATTACCGCATTTTCAAGGCTTCCCCCTTTAACAAGCCCTTTCTCTATCATAGGTGCGATTTCTTCATAAATAGAAAACGTGCGGCAAGAAGCAATTTCTTTTTTAAAATTCTCTTGATCGACGACAAATGAGTAAAATTGTGATCCAATAAATTGGGAATGGGGATAATGAAGCGTGTAGCTAATGCGGTATTCAGAGGAAGGCAGTGCAATGATGTGGATATCGCCTTGAGACCAAAATATGGGAGCATCTACAAAATAAACATTTCTTTTACTCTCTAGTTCTACAACTCCAGCTTCTTCGATCATTTCCACGAAACGGAGGGAGCTGCCATCGAATATAGGCACTTCAGAACCAGATATTTCAATTAATGCATTGTCAATCCCATAAGCTTTTAGGGCAGCCAAGATGTGCTCGACTGTCTGGACAGACATTCCTTTGTCCCCTATCAATGTGCACCGGGGAGTTCCTTGAACAAACTCAAGCTTAGCAGGAAGGATCGGTTTGGTCGGCAGATCTATGCGCTGAAAAGCAATTCCGGCATCCACTTCAGCAGGGCAAATGCGTATAGAGACTTTTTCCCCAGTAAAGACCCCAATCCCAGATGCTGAAACACTTTCCTTTAATGTTTTCTGCGTCTTTAAGCCAGGAACAAACCGGGATTCACTCAATACCGATGTAGGACATGGAAAGGACAAATTCTACCTCAACTTAAGAGTCCAATGGCGTAAGTTTGTTTCTAAGCTTACATCCATCAAGTTTATCGATAAGAAATTAACTTACAGATCCATTTTCTTCAAGTTCAAATCAACAGCAGAAGCTAGGGAGGAAGATTTTTTTTGAAAGAACACAAATGCAAAAAGCCCTGATATGGCAAGGCATATGATCCCAGCATCGCCCCAGAGCATATATAATGTTTTGTGGGATTCTAGCGGAACGGTAACGGTAAGGACGCCTTGCAGCACTTCGGAACCTAGACCGCCATCTCCTAATCGGGCCACCACCCCTCCGAACGGATCGACCGCTGCGGTCACCCCTGTATTGCAAGCTCTTAGTAAAAACACTCCATTTTCAACGGCTCGGACGCGCGCATGAGAAAAATGCTGTTCCGGCAACTTTGAAAATGGGTAATAGTTATCATTAGTCACATTGATAAAGAAATCAGCACCCTGTAACCGTCCCGAGCGGATTAAATGGGGAAAAGTCTCTTCGTAGCAAATCGAAAGGCTGAAAGGATACCGCTCTCCCATCACACTAGCCTGCTTTCCATGGGTAAAAAATTCGGTGATTCCATATCTTTTCGTTAATGCTTTTAACCATCGGAACGGGAGATATTCAGCCAAGGGAAGCAACACTTGTTTGTCATACCGCTGCATCGATTGCTTTCCAGGAGAAAGGTAAAATGCTGAATTGTAATTGTTTCCACTAACAGGATCGTAGTGGTCCAACCCAAGAACAATTTCTGACTTGTACATATTAGCGATCAACTGAGCTAAATACCCATTTGAAACACATAGGACTGGGGCTCCCTGCAGGTACCGAAATTGCGCATACGGAGGTTTTAATGGCGGCGCATAACTAGTAAGATCCTCGTTGAAAATCTGCTTTAATTCAGAATACACCATCTCATACGGATAGACACAAAAATCTGACCGCATTGGCACAACCGCCTCGGGAAGCACGATCAGGTCCCACTTTTTATTTTGGGCGTGAAGATTTGATAAAATTCGTTTCCATTGGTCTATCGGCGCAATAAAATCAGCTGATTTTCCCGGCAAAGGAACTTTTTGCGAGGGAAGAAGACCTGTTTGCACTAGGCCGACGCTTAGTTCAGGCTTATCCTGCGAATGTCCTCTTGACCATGGACCGTGAAGGGCGCAATAGCCATAAATACAAGGAATCATAACCACTACGATCCACAATCCGATCAACCGGAAATTGGATCGAAATGCCAGCGCCTGAAAAAATATTCCATTTGCCAAGACGACCCAAAATGTAAGCCCGTATATCCCAAATACACTTGCAAATTGGAGATAATATGTGGAACCGGTCATTGCAATGCCGACGGGATTCCACGAAAAACCGCACATGATGAACAAACGGCACCATTCCAACAGCGTCCATAAACTAGCTGCAGCAATGACCCGATACAAACATGGCCTTTGTCCTTTGAGAAGAAAATGGGTTAAAACCCCGAACTGCAAGCCAAGACATGCGCATAAGAACAAGTAAACACCTAGAATATAGTAGCCTTGATATTCGATAGAGGTGAGCCAAGAAAGCTGAATCAGCTGCACACAGAAATACCAGGAAGAAGCCCACCAAAACGCTCTTCTCTTTATTCGCTGGACAGCCAGCCAAAACAAGGCATAACCGCATACGCTTGAGATCAAACAGAGTTGGGGGCACCAAGCTGGCTGGCCAAAGGCCACGATCACCCAACTTGCAATAAAAAGGAGGGCGCTAATAAGAAAGTTTCGGCTAACTCTTGTTAGAATGACTTCCTTCACTCTTTTGAGACTTCTTACATTTTCCATAGGCCAATAGGATTAACAGACCGCCCAAGATACTGAGATTCTTCATAAATTCCACCATCTGCGTCTGCCTGTCGGGGCCTTGCATCATCCAAAAATGATGGAATAGGACCGTTACAGGAATAAGAAACACAATGATCAAAAAAGCGCCGAATCGGACTTGGATCCCTAAAAGGATACACAGGCCGCCGATAACTTGGCAAAAGATTGCTGCTGCTAGCAATAGGGAAATGGAAGATTGGGCATAGGAAAAAATAGTTTGAAGATAATCGACGCCAACGATCAAAGCGCTCCAATCGTTAAGGGCGGTTGCGAGGATCTGCTCTGTTCCTTGCCAGTCTAGGATCTGGTGAATCCCTGACGAAATAAAAATTAAACTAAGAAAAAACCTTCCAATAAATGAAATTAATCCTTGGATCAGAACCATTTTGTCCCTCCGGTTACACTCTCGACTTTGCACATTTTTTGATCTGACCGGTTCTCGCCCAAGGGCGCTTCACCTGCTATGCACTGCGAAGCTTCACTTTATTTAAACGGGAAGGGGTTAGAAAACCGCTTCCCGTTTAAATAAACGCCCTCGAAAGTAAATATCTCGATGCATTTGGACCAAACATGTACAAAGTCGAGATACTGCCGCCATATTCCTTGCAAATCCCGTTATCTTTCGATATCCTAGATGTTAAAATAAATGCAACAAATGAGACATCAACTTTCTTTTCGGGAACATCATCTTTTTAGCATTCTTGCTCTCTACGAGGGCCAAACGCAGCCTCTCGATCTTTTTTTAAGAAATTATTTTAAAAACCATCGCGCAGTAGGATCAAAAGATCGAAAGTTTATTTGCGACTCTTTGTACGCCATGATCCGATGGAGAGGACTGATCGATCACTTCTGCGAAAAGCCCGTGACATGGCAAAAGAGACACGCCTTCTTTAAGGATGCAGATCCAGCAAATTATCGGGACGATCCAACAATCGCACCCCATGTCCGCGCCAGCTTCCCCAAAGCATTCTTTCAGTTGCTCGAAGAAAGTTTAGGAAAGCAAAAAGCCTGGGAATTCTGCTCCGTAAGCAACGAGACAGCGCCTACAACCGTTCGGATCAATCCCGCTAAGACTTCCCGCGAGGCTTTGCTGGAAAAATGGAAAGATGATTTTGATGTCGCTCCTTGCGTACACTCTGAATTAGGGATCCTTTTTAAAAAGAAAGAAAATTTCTTTTCCCTTCCCGAATTTAAAGAGGGCTTTTTCGAAGTACAAGACGAAGCGAGCCAGCTCGTAGCAGATCTGATCGCCCCAAAGCCTACCGACCACGTTTTAGACTACTGCGCCGGCTCCGGCGGCAAAACGCTTGCATTCGCGCATAAAATGCAGGGACGAGGGCAAATTTATTTGCACGACATCCGCCCTTTTGCTCTTCAAGAAGCAAAAAAAAGGCTTAAGCGCGCAGGCATCCAAAACGCCCAGGTCCTGCTTTCAGACGCTGCTCATAAAAGCCAGCTTCATCATTCGATGGACTGGGTCTTGGTTGACGCACCCTGTTCAGGAACAGGCACTTTGCGACGCAACCCCGATATGAAATGGAAATTCGACCCGGAAATGGTCAAGCGGCTCACTTTCCTTCAAAGAGAGATTTTTAAGGAAGCCCTATCCTTCCTTAAACCCGGCGGACATATCGTCTACGCCACTTGCAGCGTTCTTCCTCAAGAAAATGAAGAACAAGTCGCCCTGTTCCTAAATGAATTTCCCTTGAAGTTAGTTGATACCCCGTTGCAAACTTTCCCCCAAACAGGTTCAATGGACGGATTCTTCGGTGCGGTATTCCGATTAATCCCTGGATCTGCTATAAAAATTTAAGTTTTTTTCAATCCAACTCCTGTGGCCCATTATGAAAATCGCTCCATTGTTCTTTTTCGCTAGCTCCATTTGCTCAGCTCTGACCGCCTATGCACAAGAATCGATGCCAGGAATGTATGCTCAAGAAGATTCCCAGGAGCTCATCGTCTACAATCGGATTTTAGCCAAGGTGAATGGCAAGACGATCTCTGTGATCGATGTGATGAAGAAAATGGACCTTTTCCTGCAACGGTACTACCCTCAGTACGCCCAATCCAAGGCAGCTCGATTCCAATATTATTCCACCCAATGGAGAGATACTCTGGCCCAAATCATTGATCAAGAGCTGATGCAGGCCGATGCGGAACACTTGGAACTTAAAGTCTCCGATGCTGAGGTCAGGGAAGAAATGCTCGACCGCTTTGGCCCCGCAATCATTCAGACCCTTGACCAAATCGGAATGACTTATGAAGAAGCCCGAAAAATGGTTTTTGCAGAAATGGTCGTTCAAAGGATCATGTGGTACCGGGTCAACTCAAAAGCCCTCAACAGCGTTAATCCCCAAGACATTAAAGAAGCCTATAAAAAATACTGCGAGAAAAATCCTGCCATGGAAGAGTGGGAATACCAGGTCCTCTCCCTTCGCTCTGCAAACCAAAATATGAGCGAACTCTTAGCCAAAAGAGCTGCCGACCTCATCCATTCTGCCGGCCATACGGACCTTGCAGCAGTTTCCGAGGAGATCAAGGCAGGATCTACAGATGAAAATCCTGTCACGATCAATCTATCCCCTGAACTTAAAGCTGACGAAAAGAGCATCGCGCAAGCTCACAAAGATGTTTTAAAAACACTTTCGCCAGGGTCGTTCAGCCCTCCAATTTCCCAAGTCAGCCGCGCGGACCAATCGACCGTTTACCGGATTTTCTACTTGAAAAATCACTCGAAAAAAGAGCTCCCCTCTTTTCAAAAGATGTCCGACCAGCTCAAAGATGAGCTCCTGCAGCAAGCTGCCGCTAGAGAAAATGTCCAATACATTGCAAAATTGAGAGAACGCTTAGGATACGACGAGAAACATATGATGGAGTCGCTTCCAGCCGACTTTCAACCCTTTGCGCTCCGATGAGACTGCACCGCTCTTCAGAGCTGCGCCTCTTCTTGGATGAACTTGGCATTGATGCAAAAAAAGGTCTCTCGCAGAATTTTTTGATCGATGGAAATATCCTTCGGAAGATCATTAAAGCTGCAGATATTCATCCCAAAGACTATGTGATCGAAATTGGCCCGGGACCCGGGGCACTGACTGAATTCCTACTTGAATTTGATGCGCACGTCACTGCGATCGAAATTGACCCCAACTTCGCCTCTGCTTTAAAACGACTCCAAACTCAAGGACGCTCCCTTACCATTTTTCAGCAAGATTTTTTGAAATTTCCCTTGGAAGAATATCTTGAGAAAATCCCGAAGAAGGTAAAAGTTGTGGCCAACTTGCCCTATCATATCACCACTCCGATCCTTACCAAGCTGCTGGCCATGCATGATAAAATCGAATCGGTCACGATCATGGTTCAAAAAGAGTTTGCCAAGAGGATGACTGCAGCGCCCGGATCTACTGATTATGGCAGCTTTACGGTATTTGCCGCCTTTTATAGCAATCCGTCCTATTGCTTTACTGTAGAGCCAACCTGCTTTTATCCTCGGCCCAAAGTCCAGTCAGCTATCGTTCACTGCCAGTTGCGGACTCCGCCCCTTTCCGATACCGCTGAATCATTTTTCATCTTAACGCGCACAGCTTTCCAGAAAAAACGGAAAATGCTGAAGACCTCACTTAAAGACCTCTTTCCCGCGCCATCGGTTGAACAAGCCTTAGCCGATATGGGAATTTCCCCTCAGGCAAGACCCGAAGAGCTTTCTTTGCAACAGTTCCTAACCTTATTTGAAAAACTTCGACCTCAGAGAATCTCTTAGAGTCTGTCGTTGCAAAATGCTTCGTTGCTTTTGGATCACAAATCGGCTCTAAATAACCAAAAATCAATAGAAAATTTCAAAACAGACTCATAGAAACTAGAATCCCAGACGCTTATGTTTTTTCTTCTGCCGAGGATGAAACCGGTAAAAAACAAAAGCAATCAGAGCAATGCCCAATCCGCCCATTAACCACCCGGTTTTCTGTCCAATGCCCCGTTTATACTCCAACCATAGAAGCTCTAAACGATGGTAGAAGGTTGCTTCAACATGCTGCGTTGCAAATAGGGGCATTTGGACTAAGACCTTGCCTTTGGGAACTGAGGTAATACGAATCTGTCCTACAAGCTTCCCAGGCTCGATCGGCAACTCTATCGAATTCCATTCGATGCTCGCATTGAACTGTGGCTCTTCAGAAGGATAATAGGATAGCACCAGGTCTGTGGGGATCGTTGCTTGCAAAGGTCTTTTTCCTCCATGGATCGGACAAGAAAAAAGATCAAATTCCTTTGAAAAAAGGGTTCGTGTCACTTTTGGTTCATTGAAGGCCGCTTCAAAAAGAGCGATCGCATCTTTGTAACGCTCCTGCAGTTGCTCATACCCCAGAAGGACAGCAATCAACTTCCGATTCTCATCCTCTGCAGAAGCGACAAGGGTATAACCTCCTGCCGTCGTATAGCCTGTTTTGACTCCCGTTGCCTTGGGATAGTAAAATTTGCCAGGCTTCACAAGGGCATTATGCTGGTGAAATACCGATTCAGACTGCTTATTTGTTTGTGGACGGGTATATGCGACAGTTTTCACCACATCCCGAAATACAGGATATTGGAGAGCGATCCGAGTCAACTTCGCCATGTCATAGGCGGTCGTCTTATGATCTGGATGGGGAAGACCATGGGGTGTAAAGAGAACTGTATTCTTGCACCCTTTTGCTTTCACGTAGGCATTGAGCTCGTTCATGAACTGGGGAACCGAGCCTGAAACATGCTGGGCAATCACATTAGCAGCATCATTTCCAGATGCCAGCATGAGACCGTAGAGCAGCGTCCTTAGGTTTAATGCTTCTCCTGCTTTAATGCCGATATGCGTTCCTCCAAATTCAAGCCTATAGGGAGGATGCCCTTTCTGATGCGCCCTCCTGATATGAGGATGCACCGTGGAGACTGCATCATGGGAAGCGATCACTTCCTCATCCAAAGCATGGCCTTTCTTCTCTAAAGCGTAGAGGGCGCTAATCACTTTGGTAATACTCGCAGGATAGAGAGGGGTATGGGCATTTTTCTCATAAAGGACAGCCCCGGTTTCTTCATTGATTAGAATCGCAGCTTTGGCTGACATATCCACCTTAAGGGTTGCATAAGCACAGGAATGGGCCAGGGCAAACAAGGAAAAATATAACTTCTTTCTAAGCGAACACCATCGAAAAATCAAGTTTAACATATTAACAATCAATTACTTAAGAAAATCTATATTGATGATAAGACATCCAAAACTAGGAAACTCAAGGTATAACACACTAGCTTTAAATGTGACTGACCAAATATTAAAGGTTTTGAGCCGGGTGCGTAAAAAATACCCTCTCTCCAATTTAAAAAAAAGAGATAAAGCCATCAATGTAAAGATTTTAGTATATACCCTTGA
>JAFEGU010000236.1 GCA_018239725.1 Verrucomicrobiota bacterium
CCAATTATTCAGACAATTTTTAAAGTGCAAAAAATCCCCTGGCCGGGGATTCTGGGGAGCTTTTTTGTTTTACGCGACCGTTTGAAAATCAGATTGTTAAGGTTTTATCGGCGGGAATTGCTGCAGATAGACCCAAAAGAGACCCTGCTTTATATCGCAGACCTCTTCAAAAACAATAAAACCGAGAAAGGACTTTTAGAATTTGACCTATTTGCAACAAACTTTCCTGAAACGGCCAAACTAATCCATGGCAATCTATGGTCTTTAAAAGGTTCTCCAACGGGTAAGCACCCAGACTATGGTCGCGTCGCATTCAATAATAAAGATGGATTTTTCTCATTGAGCTGTGAAAAAGCGGAAGCGATTGAACTTCTCTATTCACCAGTTTCCGATAGGTTCAATGAAATTATCAACCTCTTCGAATCTGGAAATATTCAACTCGCATGCACAAAATTCTTCCAGTTGGAAAGAGTCTATCCGAAGATTGCCGAGTCTGTGAATTATGAAGTATGGGTTGCCTATGGGCAGCCATCAAACGCAAATCTGACTGAGATCAACCATCCTAACTTTGGAGCTGTTGCGTTCTACAATACCCACCCAAGCCCATCTTTCCAATACCAGCCAAATCTAATCATCGATGCACTAAAAAAAGTAGCTCCAACCCTTACCCGAGAATCTTTGCTTACTCGTGAAATGCACATTGCCAGGCGCGACTTCAAAGCACTCGAAGTCGTCAGAGAAAACCTAGCATTGCGCAAACCACAGAACGAGAAATACGAAGATGCGGTGAAAAAGACTGTAGCTTATCAGGGTGGAGTACTTACAGAGCCTAGACCTGCCCGTTTTGACAAAACGGAATTTTCCATTTCTCCTTGGAACTGTGTCAAAGTTGCGGCCTTTGAGGCTAATGATGCAAAGAACAGCGTTTATGTGCTGAACTTTGCAAATGATGACCATGCTGGAGGAGGCTACCTTCGCCGTTTTGGATCTCAGGAAGAAGAACTTTTCCGCTGCACAGACTTGCCATTGGTCCTTGACCACGTAACCCATGCCGTGCAGCCTCAAAACTTCTATCCGATCCACAAGAATGCGGGAGCTACCGGAGGGCTCTACTCCCCTTCCGTGTCCTTATTCCGACTTGGCTTGGACAAGGAGTACCAAATGTTAGATGTGGAACGCAAGATCGGTGTTGGGACCTTTGCTGCGATCGAACATCCCAAGCTCGATTTCACAGACCCTTCCCATCCACGCCTGCAAGGCAATGAGGTTACTACAACCTTAGAAAGATTGCGCACAAACTTCCACGTAGCTTACGAGAATGGACATGATACATTGGTCCTCGGCGCTTTTGGTTCCGGAGCATTTGCGAATCCTCCAGAACATATTGCCGAGCTTATAATGTTCCTTCTTGAAAACGAATACAAAGGCTGCTTTAAGAAGATCATCTTTGCTGTTACGAAGGATGACTTCAACCGCAAGCACAATCCAGAAGGCAACTTTGTCCCATTTGCCCGCGCTGTCCAAAAAGTCGGAGGCTTAGTTTTCAGTGAAGCCGGCGACGTTATTTCTGAGAATCTTTAGTCAGTAAGTAAGCATTAGCGGCCTTTATGTCATAAGGCCGCTAACGTTTTAAGTTTTCTTTTAAGCTTGCATAAAAATTCCTTGGTGCAGATCGCGCAACTCCCGATTCCTAGGATCGATGTAGCGGATCATTTTCACGAAATTAAGCCTCTGTTCGTATAACGAAAAGAACTCCTCTTCTGATTGGACGACCGCTGTCCCGGCAGCAAGGCAGCAGTGGAAGATCCTATCGGTCTCAAGGACCATCGCGACATGCGAAACAAGTTTCTCCCTCCCCCTGTTTTTCACGAAAAGAAGGTCGCCGCACCTAGCGTCTTTAAGATCGATCTTTATCGCCCTCCATTCTCCATAAGAGAGCAGGCGGCGGGGCATGTCTCCGATGTAAGTGAGCGGAATATCGATCTGCAAAGCGTGCTTAAACAGGTAATGGATGGAAGTTAGACAATCGGTAACAAGAGGAGCTTCTTCGAGAGGCGCTGGCCTTCGATAGTTCGTTTTTCCCTCAAGTGTTGAAATCGCCGCAGCAAGGGGCTGGGCAAGAACTGACGTGTGGCGAAAGACATAAATGTTGAATGTTGCCTCCTATTTTAGGTGTGTCAAAGAAATTGGAAGAATACTGCTCAAAATGCGCTTAAGCTGGCACTGAATGGAAAACGGACGGATGGAAACTTGCCTCCGACAGCTTATTCTGCTATCGGGTATTGAAATTGCCTTAAGAAAAGGCTGAAGGGAAACATACTGCACCTGGTCAAGTTTTGTGAATTTCGACTCGGCGAGACAAAGTAAAATTGATGCGAAGCATTCCGAAAGACGAAGCCCTGCCCTAAGTGGTCGGGGTAAGGATGAGAATCGATTTAACGCAGTCGCAGCAAGTCGAAATTCACAAAACCTGACCGGGTGTAGTACAAATTCATCGCAAAGGCCATAGATGTTGAAAGGCGCCTCCTATTTTATCGGCAGGGATTGATTTCCTGCCGCTTGTTCAGAATTTACTTCCCCATCCTGCCATAATCGGCCAGGTTCACCAATCCAAGCTCAGTTCCGTAGTACTGGTCTTGCCAGTACAGGTAAGCGCTAGCATCGGTAGGATTCATCTGGTTCATGTCGAGGACAAGGACTTTATTTAAGCTATCAACGACCGTTGGGATGTTCGGATCTTGCGGTGTCAACCCTTTCATGGCGACAAGAAGAGGTCCCAATAAAGCGGGCCCTTTCAACTGCGCGCCTTTAGCCGTGTTGCCTAGGACCATATCGGGCGTGTAAGGACTGTCGCTATTGAGGATCACATAGTTGAGCATCTTTTGCCCCATCTCTTTGAGCTGAGCAAGGATGCCGAAGGGATCCTGGCCGCCATGGTTTTCGCATAAGTCGACGAACTTGCCGACATTCGTCAAAAAGCGGATCGAGTCCCAGCCTACAGGATGGGGGCCATTGCCGCTAGGACCATCATTTTCATTCCAGGCGGGATTATCAGGCATCCCTGCAGCATTCTGGTGGTTCGGATCTTGAAACTCGCTTTGCAGGACGGTCAAATAGGCCATGCTGTTGAGCACTGCTTGCTTCAAAGCAGCTGCTTGCGAAGAGATATTAGGATCTTTCGAACTGGCCGCATAGGTGTAAATCGCGCTCAATGTGGTCGGATCGAAGTAGGATGGGTTGAGGAAAGTCCCTTGATTGGGGTTAGATGGGTCATTGGTCCACCCTCCGCCTCCCCAATTGTCATTGCAAAGGACCGGATTGTAGTCGACCCCCTGATACTTAAACCCATGATGGGCTTGATCGTAGGAGCTTTGAGGATGCCCTGAGATATTGTTGTACAAAAAGGTCGCAGCCATCAGGTTGATAAGGCTGCTCATTGTTGAATCCATTGCAGCGGCTTGATTTGGGAACTTGCCGAAGCAGTGGAGCGTCAAATCGCCAAATTGCGTCAATCCTTTGAGCATCAACTGGAGGATCTGTTCATCGGCATCTGTTGCAGTGCTTAAGCTGGCATTTCCAGGATCGCCTTGCGGGTAGGGAAACTGTCCGCTGCTGAAGACGCTTCCTGGAGGCTGGCCTAAATTGATGATCCATCCTGCAAGACCTGGCGTCGAGGCCCAGGATGTTCCTTGCACTGTCGCAGCCTTTTGTTCTACCAGGTACAAGTACCCATTCAATGTCTGCTGAAAGAGATCTTTATCATTTGCATTATAGGCATTTTCCAGAGTGTACCAGATGGCTTCCGACGATGTCGCGCTCGGCACTCCCGCTCCTCCGGAATCGGAGGTGTGGCTGACAGGAAATCCCATCGACTTAGCGGGATCGCTCGGGGCTGCCGGATCGGCAAAGAGCACATAGGAAACACCATTGATCTTCAGATCGCTTTCCGTTGCAGGCTGCATATCGGGATTAACGGGCTTAGAAGGCGATGGAAGGGTTCCTGCCTTGCCGCTCCAGACTGGATTGATCAGAGAGCTCTGGACCAAGTTTGCATAAGCAGTGAACAGTCCGCCGATGATATCGGTTGTCGACGGCTTCATCCCATTAACAATGTTCCATACAGTCGCGCCATCCAATCCATTTTTCTGGATATAGGCGTTAATGTCAGACGTCAGTGTATTTGAAGCCGTGCCTTGCGCCGTCGATCGGGCAGTTCCTGTTTCAGTTTGCAATTTCTGCGCATAGTCTTTCCAATCAGGATCGTAAGGAGCTGAAGGACTTGGGAACGGGTTGGACGCGAGCCACTGGACCAGCGCATCATGAAGGGCTACTGTGCCAGCATAACCATCGTTATTTGCCATCTGGATGACAGCATCGATGATCTGCTGAGGCGTCGGCTGCGCCATCATACACTTGCATGTGCAGGCATATTGGATGGGCACAGGGGTTTGAAATTGAGAAGCAGTCAATAAACTCGTTGCGCTAAGAGAAGCTGCAAGACTCAAATACATGGATGCTGGCTTAAGCTTCATTATTCCTCCCCCGTTAGAAATTTGTTTTAATACACAAAACTACAATGTTTCCGATTTCCTTACAAATAGAGCATCGCCATGCTCTTCCGGAGTCATGTACACCGTAAAAAAACCTTCCGCTTCCAACCAGCTTTGCACTTCATCGGCAATTGGGGTATTGGCATAGAAGGGCTTCTTAGAAACCTCAATTTGGATCACTTGGACCGTCTTAAGGATTTCCGGAGATGCTTTTAACATGGAAAGCTCAGATCCTTGCATGTCAAGCCATAGGAAATCGATCTTCTTGATCCCCTGCTGTTGCGCCCATTTGTCCAAAGTCGTAACGGGAACAGAAACAGGTTCGCCAAATCCGATTTCAGGCCAGCACCAGTTATCATCGGATGGAGGCAGCAGGGAGCCTTGGGCATTGGTCTTAATTGTCGTTGCTTTAGACGTAGCCTGGCTGGGATAAAAATCTGCAGTTCCTACTCGATTCCCTAAAGCAATAGGATAAGTTTTGACATTCTTGTACTTCACCATCCGCTGCTTCAACCCTTCATAAACATCAGGGCTTGGTTCAAATGCAAAGACCCTCCCTTTTTTCCAAAGGCGGCTGAGTCTTTTGGTATCGGAGCCCTCATGCGCTCCTGCTTCAACAATAATGGGATCTTCTGGAAGAAATTGCCGGATGTAGTAAAGAGATGGGCGCTTTGCTCCCGCAAATTTTTCGAGCCTTGGTTTCTTGTATACTTCATCGCTGTGCAACTTTTTGATAAAGACGTAGCCCTGCCGCGCCAGATGCTGGCGGAAATTGGGATCCTGATAATTGTTCTCGATCGTAATGACATCGATATCGAGCTTGCTAAAATCGATCGACTTGAGGATGTCGAACTCGCCTCCTTCCGTATCGATGCTCAAAAAATCGATATGCTTGATTTCTTCCTGATCGGCGATTTCATTCAATGTCAAAGTCGGAACCTCGACCTCCTCCTTCTCCCCTCCGAACTTCGCCATCTCTTTCTCGATCCGCTTCACATGGCTAGGATCATATTTTGCGCTCAGTCCGCTGCGCATTTCACACCGTCCCGTCAGCTTGACGAACTTCGCCACCGCCTTCTTATCTGAGATGCATGTCTGGTAGCACACAGATTTCCTGGCCTGGATCAGCTTTTCAAAAGCAGCAGGGTTAGGCTCGATGCAAATCCCCTTCCAACCTAAGTCCTTTTCAAAAAAACAGGAGTTGCTATAGGTCACTCCGTCGTAAGCTCCAATATCGACAAATACCCCATCTGTTTTTTCTGGGAAGAAAGTCTCATGGACAAATTCATCCTGTGCATATTGGCTGGCATAATCTGCATGCGCATGACTAATAAACTGCAAAGAAACTAATAATAGTGACGATACGATTTTTTTAAAGGCCATAACAGCTCCAGAGTGTAAGATCGTATTGCAAATTCAAGTATCTGATTTTATGTCCAGCCTTGGATTTTTTCAATCTCTTCTCAAAATTCCCCTTGCAAAGCTTCGCCTAGCGGGAAATCGATATTAAGAACAGCTCCAAAGCGGGCAAGTCCTATTCCATAGCAAATAAATGCGCACAGCATGGAACTTTTCATCGCCCTATTTTGAGGATCCTCTGATACCAATCTTCTGGGCTAAGTTCTTGCAAGAAACAGAATCCCGGCCATTAAACACCCATTACTCTTAAAAAGAGAGCATCGAGATAGTACTCTTCTTGTACATAGTACTCAGCCCAATAGGGAATGTCCACAAGGACAGTGTACTTCCCTTCTTTATCGATGCGATGGTAGGTAAAATAGGAGATCCCTAAATGATCCAGCTAGTCGTCTTGTTGATCCTATAGGAACGCTTGATGACGTAGTCTTGAACAATCTGTTTCCAGCCGAGCATGCTTTAAACTTAAGAAGGATTAGGAAATTGCTGGATCAACGTGTTCAATGCATCCAAGAGCATACCGACTTCTTCTGTGTGATTCCGATGATGCTTGAATTGATCAGGATAAAGCAGCTCCAGCCAGTTTTCATCTAAATACTGAGGGCTCTGCACTTCAATGATCGTGCAATAATGCAGCTTTTGATCCCCTTCGTTTTTGAAGACCATCAGCATATAGATGTGGACGGCTGCGCGATCCCCTTTTTTTTCATCCATCCAAGCTTTGACCTGAGATGACAAATCCACTGATCCAAAGTACATGGGGACCTTGTCCAGCTTCCATCCGTGCTGGCGCAGGGCAATCCCGATCGATGCTCCTTGGCAGATCTCCTGGTGCACCTGTTTTAAGCTCTCATGGACAGGTTGCTGATAATCGACGACAGCCAAGGTCCGCATCACCTTCTGTCCATCGTGCAGCGAGTATAAGTTGGCAATCCGGCAATCTTGGAACGGCGATGGGCCTATAGGAATTTGATCGACGCCAAAGCTGCCAAAAAAATAGGCAATCCGATCGCTGTTAAGCTTAGGAGTTAATTGCTCAACGACCTCTTGTTTCAATTCAGGAGCGCTATAAACAAAGTGAAAGGGGAATGCGAAAATTAAAAACAAAACAGATAAATTTTTCTTCATAGAGATCCTTAGACCAGAAAATTGCAACGAAGTTAACACACATTTAGTGATTCAGACAATCTGAGACCAACATAGTAAAATTATCTTTAAATAATTCTTGCGTTCGATTCTTTCCTTTGGCATGTAAACCCGTAAAGGTCGGGTATGGAAAAGAAGAAATCCAGCTCGAAGGCAATCAAGGCTCTGACGGTCGCATGCGCTGTCACGATTGGATTTGTCTTCGGTCTCAGTTTTTCGCAGGAAAAGCCGCAATCGCACCCGATTGCCGATTTCAAGATCGAACGGGAAGCCTACCACCTTGTCTACGATAGCCAGCACAAGCAGGCAAAATGGGTATATGAGCACCTGACAGCTGATCGGGTTAATGGAAGCGCCGACCGGAGCAAGTTCGACTTTCTGGAAGATCCTCTGATTCCGGCGCCGCTCCGATCCACTAAAGAAGATTACGCCAAGTCAGGTTTCGACCGGGGGCATCTCTGTCCTGCAGCGGATGCGCGCTCCAATGACAACGCCATGAAAGAGACGTTCTATCTGTCCAACATCTCTCCCCAATGCCCTGAATTTAATAGAGGCTATTGGGCGCAGCTTGAAAAACATGTGAGGGTATTAGCTCAAGAACAAGGCTCGGTCCATGTGTACACCGGAGGACTTTATTTGCCGCAGGAAGGGCCGGATGGCAAACGTTACGTCCGCTATCAAGTGATCGGCCCGAACGACGTTGCCGTCCCCACCCACTACTTTAAGATCGTTCTGGATGAGCGCTACGAGCTGATTAAGGCTTTTGTCCTACCCAATGAACCCATCTCTGCAAATACCCCTTTAGAGCAGTTCACGGCCTCTCTCGAAAAGATCGAAAAGTCCGCGGGCGTCCTTTTTCGCTCTCAGTAAACATCGAAAGGACAAAAAAAACCATTAGGCTATAGTAGATTCCAATATTTTTTATCGGCGCCCCCTATGATCAAATTTTTATGCTGCCTGCTCGCCTCCGTTCCAGTCATTTCTGAAATGAGGACGATCCATTCTCTGGATGAAATTTCCATCGATGCATTTTCAGAGACGACCCTCGTGATGTTCGACATCGACGATGTGCTGATCTACCCTAAGGACGCCTTAATGCAAAATTGGCGCGGCGGATGGAGGCCGGAAGGGATGAGGCCTTGGACCGCTGAAGAGGACACCATCGCTTGGATGCATGCGCAATTCCAGCTCATGGACCCAAATGGCCCAAAACTCCTCGATCAACTGCAGGAAAACAACATTCCGACAATTGGGTTTACTTCCTTTGCGATGGACAAGTCTGGCATCGTTGCATCGATCCCCGAGTGGCGCTCACAGCATCTGATCGGATTGGGACTCAACTTTAAGATGGAAAAAGAGGTCGTTTTCCCCGTTCAAGTGGGATTTGTCCCTCCTTCTTTCGAAAAAGGGGTCCTCTATTGCGGCGACTTTTACAAAAAAGACAAAAACAACAAGGGAAAAATCCTTTCCTTATTTTTAGACTGGCTCGATTGGACGCCGGAACAAGTCGTCCTTGTTGACGATGGTCAAAAGCACCTGGAAAGCGTCAAAGAAGAGCTCGATAGGCGCGGCATCCCCTTCCTGGGCTTCCTCTACATCCCTAAAGACCTCGATCCGATCGATGAAACAATCGCCGAATTGCAATATCAAATGATCATGAACGAAAAACAGTGGTTGTCTGACGCTGAAGTCATCCGGCTTCTTCCTTAATTAGAGTATTTTTATTCGTTTTTTTAACAAAAACTTGTATGGGGATCTTATAAGACATTAAGGAATGCCCAATGCACAAGTTACTTATCGCTGCAGCCATGTTCACAGGCAGTTGCTTTGCCATCGAGAAAAACCCACCCTACCCAGTGGCTGAAACGCCGCAGCTCCCCTTGGAGGTCTACTCGGATGAATTTGCAAAAATCCTCGGCAGAGAGCCTAAACTTGTCCATCTTGCGACAGGGTTCGGTTTTACGGAAGGGCCCGTTTATCTTGGGATCGAGGGAACCGATGAAGGGTATCTGCTGTTCACCGATCAGATCAATGACAACATCCTGATCATGCGCTGGCATGGGATCAAGCCTTACAATACGATCACTCCCCTTTCCTGGAGCAAGCCCGTCGTCTATCGCCACCCATCCAACATCGCCGATGGGCAAACGCTCGACTTGCAAGGACGCCTCCTCACGGCAGAGACTACAGGCAGGCGCGTCTCGATCACGGGACTCGACGGCATCGTCAAAACCTTGGTCGGGTTTTACCAAGGAAAACCTCTCAATTCCCCCAACGACCTCGTCGTGAAATCGGACGGGACCGTCTGGTTCACCGACCCCAGCTACGGAAGCCTCCAGTTCCCTCAGGAGAGCTACCTTCCTAACAATGTTTACCGATTTGATCCGAAGACAAATGATCTGCAAGCGATCATCCAAGACCTAAAGATGCCGAACGGGATCGCTTTTTCACCTGACGAATCGATCCTCTATGTGATCGATAGCGCAGCCATTCAAGCACCGCGCACCTATTACGAAAACAACGCCCACGCCATCTACCAATATCCTGTTTTGGAAGGGGGAAAAAAGCTCGGCAGCCAAACGCTCTTCGCCGTCATCTCACCTGGTTTTCCAGACGGGATGCGCCTCGATGGATCGGGCAATATCTATGTCGGCGCCCTCGATGGGGTCCAAGTCTTCAACCCCTCCGGGAAACTGATCGGCAGAATAAAAATGCCTAAAGAAACGGCCAACTTGACCTTTGGCGGTAAAGACAACAACATCCTCTTCATTTGCTCTTCCGATTCCGTTTGGGCCATCAAGCTCAACGCAAAAGGGGCAAAGCCGATCCCAACGATCCCTAAGTAAATTAAACCTTAAGGGCCGCAAGAACCTGCAGGAACATACGTTATCCCACTTTGATCGATCTCCCCTGTATTGTAGACAATCGGTTCCGCATTGAACACGCTAAATAACCCGTTATGAAGGTAGTAATCCGGCACTGTAGCCTCCAGAGTGGATTGATTGTATTCCAAACGCAGGCAGATATGCGCTAAATCTTCCGGAATAATTGTAAGAGCTGATCCACTGTTCAAGCCCATCGTATTGTTGTTTATGAAGGTATTGCCGACAACATCATATATAGCGCGGCCTTTGAGTTTGGAGTTTCCGAAAAGGCCAGCCCCGTTGTTGTTAGTAATGGTATTGCTTTGCATGACAATACTTAATGTTGACTCTCCCAAAGCATCTGCTTCAATCCCTGCATTATTGCCATCGATCAGATTATCAAGGACTACAAGGGTGGTATTTGAGTGATCGAATCCTTGTAAGAATAAGCCAGCTTTGCCGATCTCATGGACATAGTTCTTTTCAATGGTGGCAATCAGTGTTGAGGAGCCTTTGGCAGCTGTTGCTATCCCTTGCGCATCACCATAACGGGAGATATCATTCCCGATCACCTTAAAGGTTCCTTTTGCTGTTCCAGTTCCAGTAATAAAGTTCGTATCGAGGATAACTCCGCTTCCAAAAGGACCATTAGAGAAAACGTTATTTTGGATCGTCCCTGTCATCGTCGAGCTGCCTTCAGCTTCCGCAATGAGGCCGAACACGAACTCGTTCGTATGGTTGTTCGACACCTCAAACGCCGTCATCGCATTGTCATCGGAAAACAGGTAAGTTCCCACCCCTGTTAATGCGACCCCTTCGAGATGATTTCCATTAACGTTCGCATTGAGATAGGGCGCTCCCGCTCCAACTGCAAAGAAGTTGATCGCATGTCCCGTACAATCAGAGATCTGGTTTCCTGCGACGTCCGCAATCGCACTGTTTTGATTTAGGACGGCAATGGAAATCCCCGTTCCGCTAGGAATATCAGGAAGACCCTGTGTCATATTTTGAAAATGGGTAATCGTATTGTTCGCGATATAGTAGTTGCCGCTTCCGCTTGTATTCGAGAGATAGACTCCAAAAGTGCCTTGATCGTCTGCAGAATGGATCATATTGTTAACAACTGTAATCTTCGAAGAGGGCATATTAGGGAGAATTCCAGCGGCCCCGTTGTTCGCAATCAAGCTGTTCTGAGAGACGAAAAGATTTCTCGTCGCACCGGAGAACGATCCAATGCAATAACTTCCGTTGAAGACCGCGTTCGCATCAGCTGTGATGTGAAGGCCGGAAATGATGTTATTGTCAGCGACCGTAACAACAGGGCTGCCCAAAGACGCCCTCAATTTCGGCAATCCGACTGCCAGCGGAGGGATCGACATCTTTCCTGTCGCTGTAGGCAATGTGTAGCCAAGTCCTGCTCCATAGAGGCGCTGTTTGTTTTTAAGCACAATCCCCGCATCCATTCCAGTTGATGTCCCGTCTCCTGGGAAAACGTAGATGACATCATTAGGCCCTGATGCATTTTGAGCGGCGATCAACGTTGGAAAGGGAGACTCAAATGTCCCTTTCGAATGGCTAGTATTGTTGACAAACCAGAAGACATAAGGCTTTCCAGTCGATGGGTCTATTGCTTTAGACTTGGTCTTTTTCCGATCGACAGGGATGATCTCAAACCGATCGATCGGTTGGACGCTCCGCTTGGCAAGAGCTAATGCGGTGGACCAAGATTGGCAGGCCTTCTTTTGGACTTTCTGTTTGCGTCCAAAGGGGATCACAATGCTGAACTGCCCTTGGCCTGTCCATCGGAAGTTCGAGTCATACGATGTAAAACCTTCTAACCTGCAATAGTTAAAGAGATCAAATTCTACCCTTGCCTCGCCGCCCCAAGCCGTGGCGCCTTGGCCAGTCAGATAATACGGGCCCGAAGCAACCGTGAAGTCGACGTTTTTTGTGATATTGATGTGCGCAGCCGCTTCCGCATTGGCTCCTTTTAGAGCGAACTCCTTTTTTCCTGAAAGATAAGCGTAATTGCCCTTAAAATGATCGAAATCGTGTCCCCAAAATGGACTGCTTTTTCCTCCGACTGGAAGATAGCCGTTGATCCGAAAGTCCCATACTTTGCCAAGCGATTCCAGCCCCGCTGCAACCTGGTTGTAATGCTGCCGATTTGTTTTGCGATAGTCGTAGTAGGCATTGATCCCCCAAACTCGAGAACAACTGATATACCGCACCCCGGTTCCAGCATTTACTGCAGGCTTGCCATCATTAAAAAGATGTCCGCGGAGGTCTAAGAAAGGGACCCAGTCGCCGCCAAAAGGCCGCGTAGGAGAAAAGAAACCTTCCAGTGTCGTATACCCTTCGCCGTAGCCGATCCCTCCCGGGTCGATGTGGCGTCCCACAATGCGCATAGGTTGAACATCCTGCTGTTGTTCCACCTCCTCGCCGCACAGCGAGAAGCAGATCAAACTGCAAAGAGGCAAAAGAGAGACCTTCGAATATCCAGCCATTGTGTACCGCCGCTACTATCTTTAACTTTCAAGAAGTTTACACATCTTGTAAAATTTTACTAGATAATCGCAACTTTTTGCTGAGATTAACAAGGCAGTTGCCTTGTTATTTGGCTTGTGGCACTTCAGGTCTAAATTTTTTGATGTCTCCCATTGAGAACCCTTTGGGAAGATCATCCTTAGAAGCTTTTTGCCACGGGATATTTTTTCCGAAGACCCAAACTTTGCCTCGTAGAATTAGGACATTGTCGCTCTTAAGCCACATTTCAACTCGGTAAACATTGCCCTTCTGAGGATCGATAATCCGACCTTTATACTTATCGCTGCCTTCCGCTTTCTTTAGATCATAGACAAAATCCATGCCGCAGTAAGGAGGATTCCCTACGACGCCCGGCGCCCGGTCTTTCTTTTCTAGGATTGTGTCATTGAACTTCCCATCAGGACCGTACGAGCCCAACATCCTTCCGTAATACTTGTCTTGGTATTTATAGATGGCCACCAGGCTTCGAACTTTATCTGAGTTTTGATCCCTGCATTTCCAGAGGCCGGCAATGCCTTCTTCCAATGAGGGGTCCTCTTCCGGACCGCTTGAACAACCGGAAACAAACAAGATCCCGCAGAAGAGTATAGATAATAGTGATTTCATCATAAACCGACATATATGTAATAGATCAATGCGTTGTCAATTACAAATTTCAGTTTATTTCATTTATTAATCAGAAAGTCTTTCGAAATACTATCTCCAATAGCTCTTCATTTAGAAGGTTTTGTCGCGGGAAAATGATGGCTTTGAGCTATCTAAACTTTACCGTGAAACAGGGTTTAAAATAATGGAAGCGACAACTTTGGCGGATGCATTGACGATGCTGCAGTGCCCCTGGCCCGGCATGAGCGCATAGCGGCTTCTCTCAGCATTTGTTTCCATAAGAGTTGAATCAAAATTAGGGACCAGCCAGTCATGGGGCGAGGCAATAAATGTATAATCAGTTCTGGGTGCATTCGGCCTTTGGCGCGCTTCTTCCCAACGCTGGTTCAATTGAGCATTGCGCTCAGAAGTTGTTGGCATTTCATCGATAATGTTTTGAGCAACAAAATATGACATCAATGAAGATAGGCCTAATTGATGGCCCAGAGCCGTAAGGTTTGCTAAGGAAGAGCCTTTGCATGCGCCGACAATCGATACAAATTTGATCTGTTGGATGTTTCCAACCCTTCCTGAATGGATCAGTTCAGCTTCAACAGCCCTTGCAATTCTTCCCCCATTAGATGTGCCCACTAGAACAAGCTCTTTATCGCCTGGAGTTTGAGCCCATGCTCCAATGGTTTCCAGGATGGGATTTACCATTTCGTCTAGTCTTGCCCTTCCCCGTTCAATAACATGGGGAATAAAAAGATCTGTCTCAGAAAGATCTTCGCCTTCCATCTCATCCATAAGCGCTTTGAACTGCGAAGGGTTGTTGCCAAGCCCATGAAGGCATACAACAAGCCTTCTTTTAAAAAAACCTTCCTCCGGAGGAACTGTCAATGCATGCATTTCTGCTTCAATTCCATGTAAGATCAAACGGATCTTATTAATGAGGCAAAAAACTAGTGTCCCATAGCTTTGAACGACATGAAGCGCTTTTTCCGCCCAAGAAAAATTTTCATAATGAGCAATACAGGCAGCTGGAGTATCAAAAAATGGAATCTCATTAATGACATGGGAGGGACGCTCTATCCTGTCATCCAGAATAACGGAATTGGAAGGTAGGGAACTAATAGGGCTGGAAAAGGTCATAAATGATCCTGCATTTTTAATGATCCACAAAAAACAATAGCCATTTTACCCCTCCCCACCTACACAATCAACCTTTTTCAATTTATTTAAAAACAAAATCAAGAATTAAAATTCACTTTTAAACCAAATCGACAATTGTCATTAAAATATGAATTTTTTTATTATTCTATTCAATGTGGTATTCGGTCTTTTTAATTCCCTTTGACCCCTTTTTTGATCCGTTCGCCAATATTCTTATCGATATGGTTCCAGTATTCAAATGCCCTTTGCAATACAGGTTCCGACACGCCGTTTTTCAAATGCCCTACAACATTGGAAACAAGACGCTCCCGTTGGGCATCATTCATGACTTTGCGCACTAAATCGCCTGCCTGGCTCCAATCATCATCGTCTTTTCGCAACGTGTAAGCTGCGTGCACAAACTCACCGCTGGCATCCCATACCTCCATATGCGGATAACGCTGGCCATCCGCCTTAGGGCCGCCTTTGGAGTTTGGCGCATAGACCGGATCTGAGACATTCTCAACGCGCATCGCCCCATCTTTGCTGTAGCTGTGGAAAGGACACTTCGGACGGTTGACTGGAATTTGTTTGTAGTTGACCCCTAGGCGGGCACGATGGGCGTCTGCATAAGAGAACAAACGGGCAAGGAGCATTTTATCGGGGCTGGGGCCTATCCCTGGAATCATGTTGTTCGGTTCAAAAGCAGCCTGTTCGATCTCCGTATGGAAATCGGTGGGATTGCGGTTAAGCGTCAAACGGCCGACCTCATGCAACGGATAATCCCCATGGGGCCAGACTTTGGTCAGATCGAATGGATTAAGCCGATAGGTGGCAGCTTCCTCAAAAGGCATGATCTGCACTTTGAGGGTCCAGCTAGGATAGTTGCCGTTTTTAATTGCATCAAACAAATCTCTGCGATGGTAGTCGGCATCTACGCCGGCTAAACGGTCAGCCTCTTCCTGGGTAAGAAAGTCATTTCCTTGGTCGGTCTTAAAGTGGTATTTCACAAAGAACCGCTTTCCCTGCGCATTCACCCACATGTAGGTATGGCTGGAATAG
>JAFEGU010000237.1 GCA_018239725.1 Verrucomicrobiota bacterium
AAAGGCCCTCTGAAACTGTCCTAGCTCTTGCAAATTACATAAAAAGCCACATTGGACCGTTTTCAAGTTCTCATTAATATATACTGGTTCCACCTCAAAGTCCTTGTTGCTTTTGGCGTTAGGCATCCACGGGGACGGTCCTTGTGCCAAGGCCCTTTAAAGCCTCTTGTATCGACGTATGCAGCTGCGCATACGTTCTGCTTCAGAGGCTTTAACCTCGTGGCGCCAAATCCAAAATCAACCAGGACTTTGAAGTATCAGCAGTATATACGACACCTCAAAATAGGGTTCAAAACCGTCTTTTCAGGATATAAGTTCCATTCTCGCCACCCCATCAGCTTTGCTCACCTTCAATCTTTAATTAATTGCTTAAAATCTCAACCTTGCTAAATTGAATTTCTAAATCATTGTGCATGTTGAAAGTTCAGAAAAAAGGAGGTTGTGATGTCAACTCCAACTCAACGTATCTCGCATCCACTTGATTTTTCTTGTCTAATCAATCAGCCAATTCAGGTTCATGCCCTCCAAGAAGCGCTTGCCGTAGAAGATGATGAGATGAAACCTGAATCTCATTCCCTATTTGCGCAAGTGGTGCTCATTGAAATCATTTACAAACACATCTTCAGCTCACTTGACATTGGCTCACTTGCAAGGTTAGGAACTGTCTGCAAGGAATTTAGGATTTTGGGAAACGGATATGTCCTATGTTTGTTAAAAAGCTATTCCCTGATGAAAATCGTCGATAATTACGGCTTCGAACCAGCTTCCGACCTTCGCAACCTTGTCATCGTACAAAAAGCCTATGAAGCTTGCTTGTCTGAAGGCCTCGAAGAAGACTTAAGCTTTTCGACACTCCCTAAGAAGATCGCTGTAGCAGAAGACCGCAACCTCATCAAATTATTCCTCCGTTATATGAACACCATTTTTGCTGGAAGAATAGTGACCTATTTGAAAAATAATCCAGAAGAAGCGGAGTTTCTTCGTCAGCATCCCGAATTGAATGTCTGCTGCATCTCTCAAGTCGAGGATATTCCAGGAGCTGCCAATACCATTAGAGCATGGTTGAATAACCGACAGCCTATTCAAATGAACGTCTTATATCTAGGAAAACTCCCGAGCACACACAATGTCCATATGTGCATCGTCCCTCCTGAAATTCTCCATTTCCGTCTGAACATCCTTTTAGCGAACAAAAATGCCTTTACCCTGATTAGCCGAAATGTGGGAGCAGCTATTCAAGGAACTGTCGACCTGCGCTACAACCAATTAGGGGCTCTTCCGGATGAGCTGGGATCAGTAAACACCCAAAGCGCATATGCAACGGAAGGAAATCCGAATGATATGCTCCCTCCCAAGGGATCTCCCCGAACCAAACTAATCAACCGCAGCGACCTCACCTTCCATGCACTAGGAGCTAAATTGCAAATGGTAATGCTGCCTGAAGCAGTCAAACTTTCTGAAGGCAAATCTTGCGGGAGCTAATAGACCTCTTGTGTAGAAAGTTTCTAAAGGAGGCAGTTGCAATACTTCCTCTAAAAGACTGTCCTGACATGGATCATTTTAGCGCTAAGAAGGGAGGCTTCTTCAACCGTCAGCTCGAACTGGTCGATCCTGACCGACTCCCCTTTAGAAGGGGGATGGCCGAGAGCCGCTGTCATCAACTCTTCTAACGTCTCAGCATCCTGATAGAGCAGATGGACAAGGAACTGCTCATTGAACTCTTTTAAGCTCAAGTCACCCGGAAAAGACCTGTCAACAACGACGTGGTAGGCCCGAGGGACCATCTCGCCAAAAGACATCCAAAGATCAGACCTTCCGAAAATCTCATCGACGATCTCGTCAAGCGTCAGAATGCCTGTCGCCAGTCCTGCTTCATTTAAGACAATTGCCAAGCTCTGGTTGTTTCTCCTAAATTGCTTGAGGATCTGTAAAATAGAGGTGTTTTCAGTAATGAACCAGGGAGACCTGGCATAATCGCGGATCTTCTTGTTCTCGGCCATTCGCAGCAGGTCGCGCGGATATGCAACCGCCACGATATTCTGGGGGTTCCGATTGTAGATGGGAATGAAAGGCAGGTGCTTCTCCTGCAAGATCTGCCTCATTTCAGCAACCGTGCTGAAGGAGGGAAGCAGCGTTGTGCTTGATAAGGACTGCATCAAGTCTTTAGCTGTCTTGTTCTTTAACGAAAAGATATTGGCGACTACCGTGTTGAACTCTTTGCGCTCTGAGGTCGACGCCAAGGTCTCTTCTCTCTCCTCGATGATATTTTGAAGGTCTTCCCTGGACAAGTAGGCTCCAGAGGCGACAGGCGTTCCAAACAACCGGTTAATCGAGCGGCACAACAAATCGAGGGTCCAGATAATCGGACGGAACAGGATCGAAAAAAACATCAAAAAAGGGATTCCGAGCATGGCGACATTTTCTGCATAGCGCCTTCCTGCCAGCATCGGAGAGATTTCTGCAAAGATCAGGACGATTAAAATTTGAGTAAGGGGGGCCCAGTCTGGATTTAACCCTAAAGAATCGTAAAAACGGCGAGAGCATTCTGAGCCCACGATCAAGGCGGTGTTGACGCCGATCAGCGTCGTTCCAAACAAATAGGCTGGATGGTTGATCAGATAGCTCAGCCACTGTGCCCGCTTCTGCTGCTTGCTAACATAGTACTGCAGCCGGACCTTGTTAAAGGAAACGCAGGCCAGCTCTACCATGGCAAACAGCCCCTGGATCACAAGGCAGACGACAATGAGGATAAGATAAAACTTCCAATCTTCCATGTAACCTCGACTTTGCACTTCTTTTGGCTCGCCTGCCTCGTCTATTTGTCCTCGATTGTTCTGCCTATGGCTGAACTTGGAGATTCTTGAAAATGGGAAGGGGTACTTTAACCCCTTCCCGTTTTAAATAACTCCCTCGAGAACAAAAATCTCGAGTCCTTCGAACCAAAAGAAGTACAAAGTCGAGGTAACCTCAACTTGTCGATAACCTGCGCACATACACCCGGCGTACACGTTTTGCATCAGCTGCAAGGACGTGGAACAGGAAACCGTGCGCTTCATACTTGGCGCCTGATTTAGGAATATCGTTCATCTGCTCAGAGAGCCATCCGCCTAACGTCACCATCTGATTTTCGCTGGGCAATGCGATTCCAAAAATCTCTTCAAATTCAGAGAGCTCCATTTTACCGCTTGCGATCATCACATCTTCGCCGGAGCGGGTGTACCTGCTTTTTTCATCCCGCGCATCGGCGATTTCACCAACGACTGTCTCAACGAGGTCTTCCAAGGCGATCAGACCGGAGATCGATCCATATTCATCGACGACCATCGCGATCGATTCTTCCCGATCATACATTTGGCGGAGCAAAATATTCGCAGAGATCGATTCAGGGACAAAGAGCGGTTTTTTAAGAAAAGGGATCACATCCATCGTCGAAGAGATCTTTTCCCGATTAAGAAAAAAGACCTGGCTGGTGATCAGCCCGATCACATTATCCAGATTCTCTTTGCAGACAGGGATCCGCGAGCACTCCTGATCGACAAACAGGTGGATTAGCTTCGATAAAGGTTCCTCCAAATCAAAAAAAATCACCTCTTCCCGAGGACGCATCAGTTCTTTAACTTGGGATTCCTGTAGGTTCAGATAGCCTCGGACAAGCTCAGCCTCATCTTCGTTCAAGATACCATAGGAGCGGGAGGCTTTTAATGCATGCTGGAGCTCATCGATAGAGATCTCCTCCTCTTTCCTCAAAAAAAAGAACATCGCTCGGGAAATGTAGGTCGTGATCCCATTAAGAACGCGTCTTAATGGAAGGAGCATCCTTTGTGCAAAATTCAAGAATGGCGCTGCGCGATGGGCTATCGACACATTATTCGCTAGCCCAATCGATTTAGGAACGACCTCTCCAAAGACCACTGTCAAGGCAAGCGGGACGCCGACGTTCAAGGCCCAGCCTGAGAAATCCCCAAAAATACTCGAAGTGATGTTTTGGATCATGATGTTGACGATTACGTTCAACATAATGATGGTGATCAGCAGATCTCTCGGAGATGAGAGCAGATGAGCTGCAAGCTGCTTATTTTTGTCCGATGAGCTTTTAAAGGCTTTGACCTTCATCGAAGAGAGCGAGAAGAGGGCTACTTCAGACGAAGAGAAAAAACCGGAAAGGAAGAGGAAACAGAGCAAAAGGAGGATCAACGCGATCACGCTGCCTGCCCATCCTTGGAGGTCGCTTTCGGCTCAGACTGGAAAAAGATCTTCATCTGTCCGTCGGGGACCAACCCAAGACCTTTCATTAAAGTTAACTGGATCCAAGCTGGATCGCTTTGAGATTGGATTTGCAGGACAAGGTCCTCATGCTCAACTAACAATTGTTCTTTTTGCTTATTGAGCTGGTTCAACTGTTCCTGCAATCCTTTTGCTACATAGGCCTTCTTCTGCATCGCCTGGGTATAGATCAAAAAACAGCCGCCTGCGAACAAAAGCATCCACCATGATTGGAAGATCACCGACTTCAAGGTCTTTCGACCCGAAGGCTGAACACGCGCCTGTCCCCTATGATAGGCTCTCAGTGAAGACATAATACCCCATGAGCACTTTCTAAATGCCCTTTAACCGCATTCTTAAGAATAAACTCTTTTTTTTCCAGAAAAACCCCAGCCGAACCGACAGGAGCACGCAACAACCTTAAAACCAAACGCTTAAGCTACAGGGAGAGTAATCTTAGTCTGCCCCATGTATTTCCCCTTCCTGTCCGCATAGGAAGTTTCACAAACCTCGGACCCCTCATAAAAAAGCACTTGAGCAAGACCTTCGTTTGCATAAATCTTCGCCGGCAACGGGGTCGTATTCGAAATTTCCAACGTCACATACCCCTCCCATTCGGGTTCAAATGGGGTCACATTGACGATGATCCCGCATCTTGCATAAGTCGATTTCCCGATGCACATCGTTAAAACATTGCGAGGGATCCTAAAGTACTCGACACTGCGCGCCAAAGCAAAAGAGTTCGGAGGAATGATGCAGGTATCGGCTTCAATATGGACGAATGCATTTTCGCTAAAGTGCTTTGGATCGACAATCGTGTTGTACAAGTTTGTGAAAACCTTGAACTCATTAGCGACTCGGAGGTCGTAACCATAACTGGACAATCCAAAACTGATGACCTTCTCCCCTTCTACATAACGGACTTGGTTTTCGACAAAAGGTTCGATCATCCCATGCTCTTTCGCCATACGCCGAATCCAACGATCAGACTGCAATGCCATATATTCCCTAACTTCAGATTCTATTTTTCGGAAAAAATAGATATAGCTGCGGGACAAATTTTGCGCTACAACTTTTCCTAAAATTAGCTGTTTACATAGAGACTGCAGAAAAAAATCAGCAGCGTATGAAATATTTGGAGACATTGTTCTGTTGGCGCTCATCCGATATGTCTTTAACGACCGGAAAAACTTTTCACCTCCGCATCATTGCGTTTACTCACCCCTAGAAAGACAGAATTTGCAAAATTTCTCCGAGATAGATAAAGTGGACTCATGTGGTATCTCCTATGGAAAATATGAACGAACCATTCATCCAATCTTCGTGGACAAAGCAAGACGAACCTTTCGAGGTGCCTCTGCGTCCGCAATCCCTTGTCGATTTTTCAGGGCAGGACTCGGTGCGCGAAAGGCTCGAAGTTCTGATCGCGGCCGCAAGAAAAAGGGGCGAGCCTTTAGGTCATTGCTTGTTTTACGGCCCGCCCGGACTTGGAAAGACGACCCTTGCGAACATCATCGCCAAAACGATGGGGACGCAGCTTGTCGTCACATCGGGACCTATCATTGAAAAGCCGGGAGACCTCGCAGGGATTTTGACGAACCTCAAAGAAGGGGACATCCTCTTCATCGACGAGATCCACCGGATGAACCGCGCTGTCGAAGAATACCTCTATCCCGCCATGGAAGATTTTTCCCTCGACCTCATTATCGACAGCGGCCCTGCTGCGCGCAGCATCCAGGTCAAGCTCAACCGGTTCACTTTGGTCGGCGCAACGACCCGCGTCGGTCTGCTGAGCGCGCCGATGCGTTCCCGCTTCACCTTTAATTGCCGCCTCGATTATTATGATCCGCAAGTCCTTGAAAAGATCATCACCAGATCAGCACACATTCTGAATATTGAGATCGACAAATCAGGAGCCTTGTGTATTGCAGAGCGCTCGCGCGGAACGCCGCGGATCGCTAACAACCTGCTGCGATGGGTCCGCGATTTTGCTCAGATCAAAGCGAACAACAAGATCAATCTGAAAACTGCGGAAACCGCTCTGGACATGCTTAGCATCGATCATCGAGGACTGGATGAAATGGACAAAAAAATCCTCAATGTGATCATCGATCATTATCAAGGCGGCCCTGTCGGAATCAACACCCTGTCTGCGGCCCTTTCTGAAGAGGCCCATACTTTAGAAGAAGTTTACGAGCCTTTTTTGATGATGCAAGGATTTTTAAAACGCACGTTGCGCGGTCGGGAAGTCACCGCATTGACCTATCAACATCTCGGGCGAGCTTTGCCCCCAAAATTTAATCAGGGAGTATAACCATGAACTGGATCCACACGATAATCGCATGCAGCCTTTGCGCCTCCGCTATTGCGCCATCTGTTGCGATGTCGGCAGCCACAGCGCTTCCGACAGATCTTTCTCAACAAGCAAAACCTGCGACGATCAAAGTTTTGGTTGCTCGGCAAAAAGACAACGTCCTTTTAGAAGTCAAAGGGCGGTACATGGTCTATGATCCTGTGACTGGCCTTGAGGTCGGCAGCGGAATTTCGACAAAGCGCGCCCAATTGATCCCATGCCAAGAAGGCCTCCAATGGAAAGAGCTATTCCCAGGGATCAGCCAGATCAGGATTATGCCAGGAGACTCCCAGAGCACAATCCTCGTTGACGGGATCGAATACCGCGGCTGCGTCGAGCTCTACGATGTCAATGGCAAGCTCAATGTCATTAACGAAGTGGACATTGAAAGATATCTGAAATCGGTCATGACAACCCAGTTTTCTCAAGAATACGATGAAGAGGTAATGGAAGCTGTCGCCATTATTGCCCGCACGAACGCCTACTTTTTGGTCAACCGCAAGCCTAATGCATATTACCATGTGGAAGCCCAAGAGGTTGGCTATCAAGGCCATGCCCTGACATTGCAGAACTTGCATTTGGACAAAGCGATCAACAATACCCGCCATGTCGTGATGACCCACAAGAGCCAGCCCTTTGCAGCCACCTGGACAAAAGACAGCGCTGGAAAAACAGCTGACTATGCAGCTATTTTCCGAAAAGCGATCTCGACACCGCACGGCGTCGCTTCCCCTTATGCAGCCCATGAACGTTCAAAGCACGGATGGTCGTTTGCCGTCTCGAAACAGGAACTGGCAAGAGTTGCCGGCGTAGGGAAAGTCACCGCTGTTGAACTTTATCAGGATAAAAATTCTGAGAAAGTTTATGGAGTTCGGATCAAGGATGAGCAAAAGGCACATGACATCGACTTCTTCAAGCTCCAAAACGCCCTTGGAGCAAACCGTCTGCGCAGCAATGACTTTACCATCAAGCTCAATGGCGACCAAATTGTGTTCAATGGCTTTGGCGAAGGGCATGGAGTAGGTCTTTGCCTGCTTGGAGCGCTCTCGATGGCAGAGCACGGTGCAAACACGCAAAAGATCCTTGCGACCTTTTTTCCGGATACAAAATTGGAGAACATCCGCACATTTTCATCCGACGCTAGATAATCAGGTTTTCTTGGGATTGTATGCCATGCATAGCAGGAACGATCTACCCTGAATCAGAAATTGGCGAGTGTCTTACTAAAAAGATGCTCGCCTTATCTCCTAGTTTTCCTAAAAAAATCACGCGGGACGGCCGATTTGAATTAGGATCGGACCGTTTGCTGCGGCACCATTTTCGCAAATTGATCCTTTTTGAAGGCCACCTCAATCAATTTTCTGAAATTGTAAAAAGTCTTGAAGAGGAGCAGATCATACTCATCGATCCTTCCCCGGAAGAGGTCATCGGACATCTCTACGATCTGCACAAAGAAAAGCTCCCCTTGCACCTCGATGGTTCTTTTGCCATCGCCATCTTAGATCTTGAGAAGCACGAGCTCCTTTTGTTCCGTGATCGGATTGGCGCGCAACCGCTCTACTGGTGCCTGCACCAAAACACCTTTGTCTTTGCCAATTCCTTGAAGAGCATCCTAAACTCAGATCTCATCTCAAGATCGCCTGACATGGAAGCCTTTTCCTATTACATGGCCTTTGGATTCATTCCTCAGGAAAAAACCCTTTTGCGCAGCGTCTTTAAACTCCAGCCAGGCCACTATTTGCGCTATACGCGGGACAACAACCTCTTCATACGCCCCTATTGGGCATACAGTGCGTTCATCCAAAATAAGAACCCAAACGCACGCAAAGAGGATCTAGAGGAACTGATCCGAGACAGTTGGAAGTCCCATTTGTCCACTACCCACTCCCCTGTCCTATTAAGCGAATTCAATGAACCTGCGACTTACTTTGACCGAGGACTGCACGAGAGCATTTTAACTGCCCCTTCCAATCATCCCACGTCCATTCAACCAAGCGAGGTCCTTCAACAACTGCCCGAGATGATCTGGGCGCTTGACGAACCGATTGCCGACTTGAACTTTCCGGATCGCTATTTCCTCTGCCAAGCACTCAAAGAGCAGCGCAAGACAGATCTCTTTTTTTCAACAGGATCGCCAGAATGGCTATTTCAAGAGATCCAGCCCCCCCAGCTTCCCCACTCTCCGATCTACGACCGTCTTAACCGATCGCTAAAGAAACATCTCATCATTCCACTGCTTTCTCGAATCCACCTCAAAAGCGCCTATGCGATGCTGCGCTCTGCTCATACCCATCCCTGGCATAAGGCCTTTTTAAGCCAGTCCGCCCTCTTTACCTCTGAGGAGTTTGAGGACTTGCATTCAACACTGCTAAAACCGATCAACCCTGAAATTTTCCTCCACCGCTTTCCAGCCCTTGAAAAATTAGGCCCTACTCTTGGATCCCTTCTTTATCTCTATTATAAGACGAAGCTTCCCTCCGAGGTTCTTCCTACGGAAGTCCGATTGTGCTCCCATTTTGGAATGAAGAGGCATGCCCCCTACCTAAACCACACGATCATCGAATGGATCGCTTCCCTTCCTGAGAACTCTTCCGGCTTTTCATTGAACGACCTTCTGATGAAAGGGAGAAAGCCTCAGCAAAAAAGGATATTGCCTTCTCTGCCCCGCTGGGCGCAAACGATGGAATACAAGCAATTGACCGACCAGCTCAAATCCAGCATCCTTGTTGAAGCAGGGATCCTTTCAGCCGCTTGGCTATCGGAACAGATGAAAAATTTTACAAGGCATCCCCACCTCTTCTTTCAAGAGCTCTGGGGCATCCTTGTCCTAGAAACATGGTTTCGCCTGTATATCGAAGCATCCTCTCCAACGCCATCGTTCTCTGCGAGAAGCTAGTAGGTGTGGGATTGGATTTCAATCCCCTACCCACTAGAGCCCCTCCCCCCTTGAACGCGTACTTCAGAAAAACTTTAGCTGATTTGATGGCTTTTTCTTGATCCCATTAGGAAGATCGCAAGCATAATAATACAAAATCCTATTGCTGCGAGGACATATGAAAACATAAGAGAGTCTGAGAAAATATAGGCAAGATGACCTACATAGCAAATGACCCCTAAAGACCCGAAAAACATAAAAATTTTACGATGAAAAAAGCTCGATAGAAGAATAAATGCGAAATTGATCAGAAAATATGTAAAATGTCCCCATTCGGTATGTTTATCCCACTCAGTGAAGCCACTCCAACATAGAAACATGCCAAAAAAATAGCTCCAAAACCCAAAGTCTTTTTGGTCTTTTCTACATAAAACGACTGCCAAAATATTTAGGAGGCTCCCAATCGTTATGGCAGCTATGCAGTAATATGTCCATCGGTAGCTCTTAGGATCAGTAAATAGGTGGATAGCATCCATAGCCATGAATGTTAGGACCGAATAGATCAAAACGGTTATAAATGGAAATCGAATGAAGTAGAGGATAAGGCAAGCAATCACAAGCGTACAAATTTCCATTGGCACCCAATTACCATTTATCCAGTAATACAAACCGTTATAATGATCTGAACTCGGCATTGGCCACCAGTGCATTATGTTTTGCAGCGAATAGACAACCAGTGGAATCACAACAATCCCCAATGAAGAAAGCAGTCCTCCAGGAATTCTTAATTTCTTTACACGCCAAAAATAGAAGCCGGAATTAAAATATATGAGGACGTAAATGATCGAGATAAACAGAGAATACTTGTCATTGAGATGGGCTGTGTAAAACCAAGTCATCGATACAAAAGCAACTATTACACCAAAATAGAGCAATGGTGCTGAAAGAACCGTCCTCGACTGATTTGTTTGGATCTCTTGCAAAGCTTGCCACAAGTTGTCTGCTTGAGAATCTGTTAGGCCGATTCACTTAGATGCCTTGACGATGTCATCTTTAGTCATTTGAGGTTTTACCTTTCAATCATTACGGCTTTTGCTAAGCCGATCGATCGATTTAACCTGCAGCACCATATTTTTCATAAAGAGCTGCATTTCGCCTTCATTTTTTTGACAGCTCGAGAACCTTCCACTTTACTTAGAGCTTCTTGGTATGATTCTTTGGCATAGAGAGGTGTTTCTCTTGGGCGGCTTACGAAAACTTTGGAGTTTTTATCTTCAGGAATTTCTTGGTAATAACAAATCTGATCTCCCTCTTGAGACGCTCGTTCCATACTTCCATTAAAATACGGGAAGTAGTTCTTCTTCCTAAATAAGACGGATACTTTTAAGTTGTTTAGGGTTAACGGATAATCTTTGATGTAGGGTCGTAATTTTTCATCGCTATTAAGAAGATAAAGTAACCGCTCAGTAGCGATGATCTGTAACTCTCTAGCCTTTTCGAAATTCGTGGGTTGAAAACAAACTAATCTAACAACAACTTCATCTACACCATCTACCAATTTTCCACCGATTCCATAAATTTCAAAACGATAATCTTTAAACATTTCTTTCTGATATGCAGCCAAAACCGCATCAATCAAAGGTTCGTGAGGCTTTTCTTGGTGGACAAATGGATTAATGTTTGGAGAGGATTCAACAATTTTTTTAGCTACTTCAAATGGTTCGTCAAACTTATCAACTAGTCTGCCAACGAAAGCGTCTTGTGTACAATAAAAAAACTTCCCGCGCGCTTGAAAAACAAGTGAAATATTTCCATCTTCAAGCGCGTAACCATTAGGTGAATAAAATGCTATTGATACATCAACACGCGAAGGTGGAAATGGAAACTCACTAAGATAAGGTCTGATCTTTGCATGATTATTGACCATTTCGGCAAGCCTCTCAATAGCCAATACCTCCAATAAACGAGCTTCTTCAGTTGTTGCACGACGAAATAATTGAAATTGCGCACCAACACTTCTCACTACATCAGGCATGGAACCACTATCCCCATTGCATATCAGCCCATATTTTTCTTCCATCTCTTTAGCAAAATCTGTAATAATTTCGTCTGCATAGATCACGTATTCTGGTGTTTTATCCATCGAAAAACAAAATTCAAAATCAGAAAGAAAAACACACAAAAACAAACTAACGCGAATTATAAGAACCATATTTAACCCCCAAACTTTTAAGCCCAACTTCTATATTTTTTTGATTAGTTCTCGTAAAATATCCATGATCCCCTGCAACAAAATCCAACTCCTTCCATGTGACGTGCTACCCGTTTTTGGTCCATTCTGAACGCGAAAAATCAGTCTTTTTGACGTGCTACCCGTTTTTGGTCCATTCTGAACGCGAAAAATCAGTCTTTTCAGCCAACTTGGATCTTTTC
>JAFEGU010000238.1 GCA_018239725.1 Verrucomicrobiota bacterium
AGAAGGTCCGGTGGCTGCGAAGACTTTTTAAAGGTCCGGTGGACCTTTGAAAAGCAAAGCAGGTGAAGTGCTCTTGAGCACGAACCGGGCAGTGAGGAGTAGGTGAAGCGGCCTTGGTCGCGAACAGGGTAATGAGGACGTAGTCCCGACATATCATTAGCGGCAAGTTATCAGGTTGTATAATTTTTTACGCATCTTCTCTGAAAAGGAAATGGGAAAGATATTGCGGGAAAAGAGGGGGTTTGAGATGATAGTTGCCTTAGATGTAGTTATGCACTGGTAGCTCAGCTGGATAGAGCACACGGCTACGAACCGTGAGGTCAGAGGTTCGAATCCTCTCCGGTGCATTTATTTTATTTTCTTATGATTTTAGAAGTCTTTGCTTCCGGTCCCGCAGACACCAATGCCTATTTGCTGGCCAGCTCCAAGACTAAGCAAGGGGTTGTCATCGACGTCCCCCCAGATAGCGCAGAGATTCTCCTAGAACGGATCCACGAACTCCAAATTAATATTGCGATGATCCTCTTGACCCATTCCCATTGGGATCATTTCGCTGACGCCTTTGAGTTAAAAGAAAAATTAAACGTTCCCCTCTATATCCATAAGGAAGACGCAGGAAACTTGGAAGAACCGGGCAGCGACCGCCTTCCCCTTTATTTTCCGATCAAAAGTGTCCAGCCGACCGGGTTTTTGGAAGACGGCCAGGTCCTTGCCGTCGGCGAGCTCCAGATCGAGGTGATCCATACCCCAGGACATACGCCAGGCGGGGTCTGTTTTTATTTAAAGGAACAAAAAATTTTATTTTCCGGTGATACCTTGTTTCAAGGTACAATCGGCAATTTGAGTTTTCCGACAGCTAGGCCTGCCAGGATGTGGGACTCATTAAAACGCCTAGCTGCTCTCCCTAAAGAGACCCGGGTATATCCGGGCCATGGAGATCCGACAACGATCGGCAAAGAACAATGGATAGCTAACGCTCAAGATAGATTCAACTAGGAGGATATATGAACCATTTATTGATTGGAAAAACGGCCCCTCATTTCACTGCAAAAGCGGTTGTTAAGGGAAAGATCGTCGATGAGTTTTCTCTTCGTGATTTTCTAGGCAAGTATGTCGTTTTCTTCTTCTACCCGCTAGATTTCACATTCGTATGTCCGACCGAGCTTCACGCTTTCCAGGAAAAGCTATCTGAATTTGAACAGCGCAATACCCAAGTCGTCGCATGCTCAATCGATAGTTGGTTTACCCATTGCGCTTGGTTGAACACTCCTAAAATTAAAGGGGGGATCGAAGGGGTGGAATATCCGATTGTGTCCGACCTCAATAAGAACATCTCCCGCAACTACCAAGTTTTGAAAGAGGATGAAGGGATTGCCTACCGGGGGCTTTTCCTCATTGACAAGCAAGGGATTGTCCGCCATCAATTGATCAATGATCTTCCACTGGGAAGATCTGTCGAAGAGGTCCTTCGTCTGGTCGACGCTTTGAGCTATTTCGAGAAGAACGGAGAAGTCTGCCCTGCAAACTGGAAGCTTGGCGCAAAATCGATGAAGCCGACCCAGGAAGGGCTAGTCAATTACTTCAAGTAATTGGCGCTGCGGCAACTGCTCCCGTCCTTAATTTAAGGAGGGAGCACTTTTCTTTGACAGAGTTTTTCTAGAGTTGTATCAGTAAACAAATTGATGCCTTGTCCAAATAAGAACCTATCCCAAAAATC
>JAFEGU010000239.1 GCA_018239725.1 Verrucomicrobiota bacterium
AAACAGAGATAACAAGATGCGCATGGAGTTTCCTCCTAATTTAAAAAACGCAGGAGGACAATGTTAGTGGAAAAAAATTGATTATAGCAATAGGAATTGCTGAAAAACCTTCTAAAGGTTTAAGGAGGCCGTTGCAAAACTGCCTCTAAGAATCAACAATTGTCCAACACTTTCCAGAGCTGATGCGAGTTGGATCCTTTCAATAAGACGACATCGCCCGGCTTTGCCAATTTGAAAACACGCGCCCGCACATCAGATAACGAGTTCATCCATTCGACAGATTTGTTCTTTTCCTGAAAATAATCGATCATCGGTTTGCATTCAGTGCCCAAACAGATCAGATGATCGACAACTTCAGCTGCAGTCTCGGCAACTTGCCGGTGGGAGGTCTCGCAAAATTTTCCCAGCTCGCGCATCGAGCCCAGAACAGCAATTTTTTTACCGCCTGGCCGAGGCATCGGTAAATTGCGTAAAGCAGCCCTCATCGACGTCGCGTTAGCATTGTAAGAATCGTTAAGGAAGGTAATGCCGCCGACATCGACTAGCTCGAACCGGTTCTTATAGACTTTTAATTTCTGAGCCTGGGAAATGATCTTATCCCATCCCATTCCCATTTTTCTGCAGACAACTGCCGCACCAAGAAAATTTTCGCAAAGGTGAGTTGCGGTAAACGGCAATTGAAATGGGGGCGATCTCCCCTCTTTTTCAATCACTTGGTAGCTGTCGCCAACTTTTTCTAAGACATAATTAGCGCTAGGAAATTCCTCTTTAAGTCCGTAACTTAACTTTTCGCAAGTTCCGCTCTTTTGCACCGCTTGAAATTCCATTGCCTGGGCATTGACGACCCCGATGCGCGTTTTAGGATGGGACAAAATCTCAGCTTTCGCCCTAGAAATTCCCTCTAGACCATCTGGAAAAAAGGCAGAGTGGGCCAAAGCGACTTTTGTCAATAGAGCAATTTCCGGGGCAGCAATTTCGATCAACTTCTCAATCTCATGAGGAGCGCTCATGCCCATTTCCATGACAAAGACCTCTTCGTCGCCGCTGCTATTGAGGATGCTCAGGGGCATGCCTACCTGGGAGTTGGCAT
>JAFEGU010000023.1 GCA_018239725.1 Verrucomicrobiota bacterium
CTTGCTTTAGAAATTGAATGGTTAAAGAGGGAATTGCAAAACTCATTTGCCCGTTAAAATCGCCCTTTTGAGGCTGCGAATACACGAGAAGGTCCAGCGGACCTTCGCAGTGAGGAGCAGGTGAAGTGTCCTTGGACACGAACTGGGCAGTGAGTGGCAGCTACGCTGCCACTCACAAACAGACTCAAAACCATCAATTTTCTCGGGCAAAGCAGTTTTGCAATTCCCTCTAAAAGAAGAGATTTAGAAACATCCGTGTACCCATTGGAGTTTTATGCACGAAGTGATCATCATCGGAGGAGGTCCTGTTGGTTTGTCAGCAGCGATTTGTTTAGCTAACCAGGGCATTAAGTCGATATTGATTGAAAAACATTCGGCTACCACCAACCATCCCAAGGCAAGGGGGGTGAATTGCCGCTCAATGGAATTATTTCGTTCTTGGGGTTTAGAAGATCAAATAAAACAGTATCAAATGCCTCGAGAGTCATATCGTTTTACATGGATAGAAGATTTTCAAGGAAAAGAGATCACCCATGTTCAAGCAACTGTTGACTACAGTTCTTATAGTCCAACTGAAAATGCGATCATTGCACAAGACGATGTAGAGGAGGAGCTATTCAAGAAAGCTCAAAGCATGCCTTTGATTGATTTGAGGTTCAACACAGAGATGATCCATGCGTCTCAAGGTGAGAACCAAGCTACAGTGGAAATTCTCAATAGAAATACCAATCAAAAAGAAACTCTTTCTGCCCAATTCTTAATTGCTGCTGATGGCGCTAACAGTTCGTTAAGGAAGTTGTTTAATGTTGAAATGGAAGGGATAGATAACTTAGGCGTGTTTTGCAATATCTATTGCGAAATGAATCTGGACAAATATGTGGAACATCGACCAAGCGCTGGTTTTATGTTGACAAGGCCAGATCTGCGAGGAACGTTTCTTTTGTCTAAAAAGGGTCACAAAAAATGGCTTGTTGGGGTGCGTATTGGTTCAAATCCCCATTTAACGAAGGAATCATTCACAGACGATTTCTGTGTCGAATATGTCAAAAAAGTAATCAATGAGCCTGAAGTCGAACCGCGTCTCATTAATAAATCTTTTTGGACGATGGCTGCTCTGATTGCGAAACAATATCGGGTTGGCAGAGTTTTTTTTGCCGGGGATGCAGCACATCGCCTCCCGCCGACTGGCGGCTTTGGCATGAATACCGGTATTCAAGATGTTCACAACCTAGCTTGGAAACTTGCAATGGTCCTAAGAGGGCAAGCTGACGAATCCCTTTTGGATACCTACTTTACGGAGCGAGTCCAAATCGCAAAAACCAATACTTCTTGGAGTATTGAAAATGCCAGACGATTTGAAACGATTTTTACAGCATTAGCGAGAAATGACTTAGCCGCTTGTGAAGAAGCTTTAAATGACCAGGCTCATCATATTAATAACATCCTACTGGACTTAGGATTTGTTTACGGCAGTGAATACCAAGCTGAAGATACCTATAAACCCTCTGGGAAAATAGGCGCTCGAGCGCCTCATTGCTGGTTATTGCAGGACAATGAACAGATATCCACCTTAGATCTGTACGATAAGCAATTTGTTTTAGTCTGCCATCCTGAAGCTTCCCATTGGCAAAGTAAATTTCACCAATTCTCTTGTAAAATCATTACGATTGGTGAACGGGGTGAATACTCAGATAAAAACCATGATTTTCTTGAAAAATATGAAATCTCCAAGCAGGGTGCAGTTTTAGTTAGGCCCGATGGACATATTGCCTGGCGCTCACACGATGAGAATGGAAAAATGGCTTACTGGTCATGGTTATTAACCCGCGCCTCAAAAAGGTGACAATCTGCTTGCTGCGGCATGTGACCAGTTCGTGCCCAAGGGCACTTCACCTTCTCCTAGCTACGAAGGTTCACAGAACCTTCTTGTGTATCCGAAGCTCTTTGGCAATGCTGCTCCTCTTTCAGAAGGAGGGTATTGCCCTCTTTGATTTGGCTTTGCCTAGCTGTCGCATATTTTCACCTTTTTGATGCGCGGGTTAATACGTTAACTTGACAAGGGATCAAAACCTTATTGAATACATTCTTGACATTACAGCTGTAATCCAATCTAATGCAAATAGATCTGTATGATACCCCCAAGCAGAAAATGACTTCATTCCTATTTAGAAGAGCAAAGCAGAGCGATTTAGACGAGATCATTAATTTATTAGCCGATGATGAGTTGGGAAAACACCGGGAAAACCTTTCTGAAAAGATCTTCTCGAATTATCAAAATGCCTTTGAAAGAATTAATGCTGATCCGAATCAATTTTTAATGGTCATAGAAGAAAATGGTGCCATTTTAGGTACATGCCACCTGACCCTGATCCCTTCGCTCACTTTCCAAGGAGGACTGCGGATGAATATTGAGGCAGTTCGCATTGCAACTTCTTGCCGAGGACAAGGCGTTGGAGAGTGGATGATCCAGCAAGCAATATCATTAGGTCAAAAGGAGGGATGCAAGATCATTCAATTAACGACGAATAAAGAACGGGCAGATGCTAAGAGGTTTTATGAAAAGCTTGGATTTACCGCGACTCATGAAGGGATGAAGATGTATCTTGAGACCTCTTGATCGTTCTCATTTTGAACTATTCGGAAATTCCGAATAGTTGCCGGTTTATAGTTTTTGACGGTTATCCAACGGTTTTCTCCTATGAGAAGGCAATGATTCCCTATATGCATGATGATATTTCATAACTTGTTTTCCAGCGATCTCACCGGCATACATTCCCGTTAGATCCATGAAGTCTCTATAAAGAGTTCTTTTCGAATCAGCGCCGACATGCACCACAAATTCCCGATCTTCGGCCACTGCTTGAGCAATAGGAAACGATTCCACAAAGGAATGATATCCCCCAAAATTCATGAAAGACGATATCAATAGCCCTGCCGGCCTGACAATGTCAGCATTCCCAAAAATGGAATTCTTACTCAAGCAATCAAGGCCAAATAAAGTATCGACCGTACCGCCTGAGTGAGCGCCTGCCGCCGGCATTTCATGGGCCCAACTCTCCTTTGGATAGGTTCCTTTAAGCTGCCATCGATTGATGCCTGTTCCATGATGATACTCCTTGCTTTCAAGTAGCTCAGGCAGCCCGGCCTCTTTGAATGATGACGGTATGTGTTGTACAGCATACTCAGTAAGAATGCCCGGCCTGGAAAGATTTTCAATGACTTGCCCTTGTCTAGACCTTCTTTCAGATCTTGCCCGCGTTATAGGGTTGTCAAACTCTTCGTGTCGAATTTGTGCAAGCAAGCGCTTACACCTTTCTTGAAGGATATCTTCGCTATGGCTAAGCAAAGGTGCAAATGTCGCTGCATTGGCAGGCACTAGCTCTCTCATGATCGTGCCAAAAGCGCTGATTGCACGAATTTTGGTAAGCATATTCGTATATTCATACCTTTCACTGTGGATAGAAACCCTTAAGCGATCTAAAAGCCAATCTTTTCCTTCCCCCTTGAACCACTCATCTTTCTTAGATGGATCAAGGCAACGGCCAATCTGATCTGATGTTGGAGATAATTCCTGTAGGATCCTTGCATTGAGCAAATCTCTAAGAGTGATTTCCTCTCCTCTATACAAAACTGTTTGTCCACCGATATCAGGATTAGTATAAACTTGCTCAATAAAATCTGCTAATTGCAGGGCGTAACTATCCATGACTTCACCTGCTCTTCCTGGTTGATCTAAGATGCTGAGAGCGGCTCCTACTTCAAAACAAGATCCTGGTATGAAGTTGAATAAAGAGTCATGTGCATCTGGCACATCTCCATGTTCCTTAGAGCAAATAGGCCTTTCAAATTCAAACATCGGGTCCTTCTTTAACTGCATTTTGTATAAATCTTTCGAAGACTCCAGATCTTTTGCTCTTTGTCCTGATCGGAATACTTTTTGTTGTCCAGCTATCAGAGGGTCTGTGATTGCAAGAACAACTCCGCTAGCAGAAGCAACTATGCATGGAGATCTCAGCTCTTCTTTTGAAGGGTCCATGGTCAGCTCATCAATTTTTTCCCTCTGAATATCTATGCGAGTTTCTAGAAGAGTTTGGACTTCATCACCTTCTTTTCGGGATACCTTAGGTGTTTTGGCTTGTTCAGAAACCAGCCTATGTTGAACAACTGATGGTTGATTAGGTTCGCAGGATAAGGTTTGAAGGAACATTAAAACTCCATTGACATATTTTTTTTACACGAAAACTATGAGCCTCTTTGCGAATTTTAAGATTATGTAAAGAATTTCAATTTAAGTATTCTGTTTTTTTACTAAATCAAATTAAATTCTATGTTTAATTGTGTTATTTTTCAATTAAATATTTAAAAAGTTATTTTTATATATTAAATGCTTTAATTGTCAGCGAGTTAGAAGATTCGCGAGTCGGGCTCGATGAAACGTTACTTTTAAAATAATTTTGTATCAATTTTGAAGGCAATGTCTACGACGCCGCCGGGTTCGAACATGTCTATGAAGTGTCTGTACATTTCTTGCCTATTGTTGCGTCCAGACGTTGATAAAAGCAACTCTTGGCCGTAAATGGCAATGTCTTCTACGATTCGTTCATGTCGGTAATAAGCGAGGCATGTCAAATCCACTTCCGTTTTTCCATAACCTTGATAAAAAAGCTTTTCCTCATGCGGATGATTCCAAACATTTCCAACACCGCCGCCAATAAACATGAGGTCACGTTCTTTTGGCGCCATGATCGGATCATCCCAGTCCACGATGTAGAAAGCATTGTTTCCATCTAGGAGCACATTGCCAGCATGAATATCGGAATGGCACAGTACGAATGTAGGCGATTCGGCCTGGAGTTTTTTTCCTAGTTGTTCCGCACGATCTACTAACTGTCGAATAGCCGGCATATTCTTCTTCATAGACATTTGTAATGTTAAACCGATCTCATCGGTGCTAGATTCAGCCTCAATGCGAGGGTAGAGGGAACGAACGGCTTCGCGCCATTTTGGCGAGTAGGTCTCTTTTCTGATTCTGTTTTGAATAGAGGCCGGCACTTCAATAAGATGGACCTGCTTCAACGCCTTGCCAAGTTGAATCCACTGATCATCTGTTAGATTGCGGCTGAATCCATCTTGTCCTTCAACAAACGGGTACAAAATAAGAGTAAAATCATCAATGGGCTGAGTTGGTTTGCCTTGAACCGTCTTAATAGGGGGAATGATCTGTTGGACTCCAGCGCTCTTTAATAGCTCTAATATGTCAACGCTGACATCATGATGGTGCCCATGCTTGACTTTGATGAAATAGGACGTTTGATCAATTGCTTGAACTTTATAGATCGAAGCATTCACATCTGCGCCCAGAGGGAGAAATGTCAGGGAAGAGGCGTCGATGCCATAATGGGTCTTTAGACATTTCATAATCATTGAGTCGGGCAAGTCATGCTTCTCTAACATTTAAAACCTTATCGTTTGAAAAGAACAAGCTATTGGCTATCAGATTATGATTAATATTTCCAAGAAGAAAGCGTGGGAAGTGTTTAAAAGATTCCCCAAATTTTCATCTCTAGACTGTAGATAGATGCAATATTTATGTCTTCCATCAGAAAATAGACGAAAACAATAGATAAAATCATTATTGCTACAATCGTGCTGAGATTCCATCCAGAGGGGTGATCATGGAATTTATTATGGCAACCATCGCAAAGGACTATTAAATCCTGCATGCGAGCGTGTTCAAAACCATGTATCCTGTAATCTCTGTGATGCGTGATCAGGTCATCAAAACTGTTACATAATTGACACCTGTAGCCAGCTTTGTATTTAGTATGAGCAGCAATCGCTTTCCAGTAGGGTGTTTTTAAAAAATTGTGATAGTCCATTCCTTTGATGTGATCGGAAACGACATCCCAGTTCACATTAGCGTATCTGATCTGATAAAGTCGCTGTTTTGGCGTAACTTCTTTGTCCCATGTTCTATCCGGGTTTAGATATTTTTCTAGATACTGCAATGTGTTTTTTTGAACTTTCTTTCGATTGATTTCATCTAAGTTTTTATCAGGTTCTTTGTCGGTCATAATTTAATAAGTTTTAAAAACAATGCGATAGGTGTTATTTTCTCATTTGTAGGTATTTATGTTAATTAGTAAGCTTTTTTTGGATGAGGAAAATTGAGAAAACTCTCCTAATCTGAATTTGAAATCTAGAATGTAAATGTTGGGGAATGGTGTTTTTCCAGTTGAATTTTCCATTGTAGTAATGGAATTGGATTTGCTGGATTTTTGCAGGTTTTATCGAAAAAAAAAGTCCAGCGGGGGTATCCCGAACTTTGCATATTTGATTAGTAGAGATGCATTAAGAAGTTTCATTCGAAAAATACGAATTGTTTATCTATTTTCAGAAAGAGGCTGTAACGGATGGTGTAGTATGCCTTATCTAATATTCGCAATCGATTTTCCAAATAGAGAAGCAATCAGAGAGGCCAATAGACAGGCTCATCGTGATTTTCTTAAAAAGTATGGGGACAAGATCCTGGCTTCAGGTGCGCTTCTTGATGAAGATGAGAAAATTATTGGGGGCATTTCTTTATTTGATACGGATGATTGGCATGAAGCCAAGCTGTTTGCTGATAGCGATCCCTATGCAAGCGCTGGCATTCGGGCTGAGACGAAGATCATTCGCTGGCGTAAGAGGTGGTGGGACGGCTCTTTTTTGGGCGATAAGTAAATATTTAGCCGGTAAGCCATTGAATTCAAGAACAGATCATTTGTTGGGTTTTGTCTATGAAAAAGGCTCGGAAAAATCCGGGCCTTTTGTGTGTTGGAGGTGGAGAGACGCATTCAGAACTTTCAACTTTTTCAAGATTAGTCGTTTAAATTTCAATTGAAACAATGTATCCCAGTGGACACAATAAAGTTATTTGTAAAAATGAAAGAAGATTAAAAAATGGAAAATAAAAAGGCTTGCTGGGCTATTTGTCCGAAATGTTCTGGACGAGGCAAAAGAAACTCGAGGCTTAGCAAGAAGGCGAGAATCCGCTACCAAACAGCAATGACTGAATTTGAAAAAACTAAGGGTAAAGCAAACCCTTCGCTTCGCCCTAAGATGACTCAATGTTTATGCGATAATTGCCGTGGATCTGGCTTGATTCCTGCCGCTAATTACCCCATAGCAGATTCAGAAAACTATCCGCATCTAGCAATTATTGGCGCAGGTATAGCAGGCATGGCGCTTGCTGTAGCTTGTTTGCATCGTGGCATTCCATTTACTCTTTATGAGCGCGATAGCAATGTCGATGCACGAGCTCAGGGGTACGGAATCACCTTGCAACAAGCAAGTAAGGCAATGAGAGAATTGGGTCTTTTCTCTTTAAAAGGCGGGATTAATTCCACGCGCCATGTGGTGCTTACTACAGAAGGAAAAGAAATTACTGAATGGGGGGTGAGGACGCATGAAAACATTAAAGAGTCTCCAAGGCGTAGAAATGTGCATATCCCGCGGCAAGCCTTGCGCTTAGCGTTGCTTGAGCAATTGGGCGGCTATGCTGCCGTGCAGTGGGGATACCGCTTAGTTTCTTTTAAACAATGTGAAGATCAAGGTCTTGAACTCAGCTTTCAAGTTAACAAAGAGATGAAGAATGCCAAGGCAGATTTGGTGATAGGTGCCGATGGCATTCGTAGTGTTGTGCGGAGCTTATTGATTGGTGAGGAAATTGCTCCTTTGCGTTACCTGGGGTATATAGTCATTTTGGGTATTTGTTCTTTAGAGGCTCTGAAGGGTACTGAGAGTTCTTTGCTCGACTCAGCCACCGTGTTTCAAACCGTCAATGGCTTTGAGCGAATCTACATGATGCCTTACTCCTTAGACTCGGTAATGTGGCAGCTTAGTTTTCCCATGCCTGAAGAAGAGGCTAGGGCTTTAAGTGCACAAGGAGCTCAGGCTCTTAAAGAAGAAGCATGCCGTAGAGCAAAGTGGCATAAGCCCATTCCTCAAATCTTATCAGCAACCCCGCCGGCACAAATTACAGGTTATCCCGTGTACGACCGAGAATTGCTCAAGCCGGAATTATTGGAAGAAGCGGGACCATTTACTTTGATTGGAGATGCAGCTCACCCTATGAGTCCATTTAAGGGACAAGGCGCAAATCAGGCTCTGTTGGATGCATTAGCACTTGCTCGTAAGATTTCAATAGCATGTAAAACCATGTCTAAATGGAGAGAAACCGGAGTGAGAGAAGTTGTACTAACAGAATTTGAAGAAGAAATGTTAGCGCGTAGTGCTTCTAAAGTGAAGGATTCAGCTGAGGCCGTGGAACTTTTACATTCTAAAGGTGTTTTACGTGAAGGTTATGAACCGAAAGGACGATCTTTACGAGGTCACAATCTATAATCACGGTCAGACGAAATTCTTACCCCTGCAATGATGGGAAAAGTGATCTTAGGGTTACTTAGGATAGAAAAAAGGCTCGGGAAAACCCGAGCCTTTTGTGTGTTGGAGGTGGAGAGACGCATTCAGAACTTTTGATTGAAAGAAAATTCACCTTTCTTTGCTTCAAATGCCTGCTTATGAAAGACAATCTACGCGTAAGACTTGACAATTTTTGACTCGCCGGTTACGTTATGTTCTTAATTAAATTACGTAACCATCGAGGTTCAACATGAGTCAAATATCCAATGCCGACAAGCAGGCTCGCTTTCGCAAAAAAGAACATCTCAAACGCCGCGCTACTAGCATCTTTCATGAGTGGCAATTTCGACCTGATTATTTCAAGTCAAAAACACCAGAAGACGTCAAGCACTCTCTTGACAAAGCTATCGATCTTCCTTCTGGTTGGACAGACAAAGATTATGAGCGAGCAGAACAAACGCTTGATCAACTTCGTAACGATTTTCTTCGCGGTTCCGATCAGCTCACAATTGATATTGATGATGCTCGGCAAGATTTGATTCCACTCGATCCAGCCAAGTTGCGGGAGAATGATATCGCAATTGAAAAGGCTCGAGCTTTAGCAGCTCATATGATCTCTGCATTGAAGATATCAAGTTGTAATGATGCCGAACAGGCAGCCGCTTTAATGGAAGCTCTACGGTTTGTTGGACGATCTCTAGCAATTCAGAGTGATATTCCTCGCTCTCAAGCGACTGCCATGAGTTTGGCAAGTATCGGCCGTGAATATGATCGACCAGAATGGTTCGCAGCGAAACTTGCCGACACAATTTCCGCCCAGGCTGGTAACAGACTCGCCCGTGAAGTGGGGCGGCATTTAATTAAATCATAAGAACTTCATGTAAAGAGATTTACAAATCAATATGAAACCAATAATACTGCCTTTTGGCCTTAATGAAAAAAATATACTTGTCCATATTGCCGATGTAGAACGGGGTAAAAAATGCAACTGCGTCTGCCCATCCTGCAGAACTCCGCTGATTGCGAGGAAGGGCAGCAAAAACCAGCCTCACTTCCAACATGCTGTTGATTATGAATGTAAAAGCGGAATGGAAAGTGCCATCCATTTGGCTGCTAAAAAAATGATAATGGAAAAGAGGCAAATAACGCTCCCAAAGTGCGATTTGAAAGTATCAGCGAAAGATTCAAGAGGAAATGAACATTCGGAATCAAAAACTGTTGTAGAGGAAGGGGCGGTTATATGCTTTGATTCCGTGCAAGAAGAAATAGAACTGCATGGTATGAAAGTCGACATACTAGCGAAAAAAGGGAACAGGCCGATCATCATTGAAATTTTTTACCGGCATAAAGTGGATGATCAAAAGCTTGCAAAAATAGTCGAGACCAACATATCCGCTATAGAAATCAATCTATCGGACCTGAAAGCGGAAAACGTCAAGGACTGGCAAACTATCTGGCAATCTATTAGTAATCCGATGCGCGTTCAATGGTTGCATAACGCCAAAGCTCAGGACCTTAATGGACAGCTTCAAAAGCAAGTAACATTAAAGATTCGGAAGAGGGAAGAAAAATATAAAAATGAAGAAGAACTGTTTTTGCATGCTCTGGATGATTTAAAGGCTCGGTCCAGCAAGGGATCTGTAGAACAGCTTAAGCAAAATGCAGAAATGCATCCGGTCTGGAAATATAATGCTCAACATTTACCGTTTTCATGGAATGAGTTGCCGGAATTTGTTAATGCGGAAATTTCTGATGGAGACTGGATTTTTGGATGTGACAGGCGAGTCTGGCAAACTGCTTTTTATAAATCTTTCATTTGGAGAAATGATAAGCCGTTTTCCATTAAGAATGTTGATTGCTGGCTTCAAAATAAAATTAGGTGCAACGTGCACCAGAGTGTGAAGGTCTTGGGGGTGTATCGAAAGCGCTATTCAAAGCATGTCCCTGCTGATATTTACATTAACCTGCCATCGCCATGGAAAACTCTGAGGGCATATTTTAATTATCTGTGCGAATTAGGAATGCTGGAATTTTCCGGCGATGACTATCATAGCCCCGGAAATGGTTGGTTTCGGGTTGTAAGTAAAAAACCCTGCCGCAGTCCATCGAAAATGGCGCATTTCGATTGAATTTCCTTGCTCCAAAAAACTTTTCAAAATTAGCAGTTATTTTTCGCTTGTTTAGTCTAGTCTAGTGCGTAAAATTTGCGTAAATTCGATGGTTGTGCGTAATTTTTTTTGGATCGAAATTTAGTTGGTTTTTGTCTATGAAAAAGGCTCGGGAAAACCCGAGCCTTTTGTGTGTTGGAGGTGGAGAGAATCGAACTCTCGTCCTTAGCAAACTCCCTACTGATGCCTACATGCTTATCGCCTCCGTAATGAGTTAATCCTGCAGGAAGGCGCC
>JAFEGU010000240.1 GCA_018239725.1 Verrucomicrobiota bacterium
GCTGTCAGCTGCAACTTCTTCTTCGTCGCTGTCTGCAGCAAAAAGGCTGTCAGCTGCAACTTCTTCTTCGTCGCTGTCTGCAGCAAAAAGGCTGTCAGCTGCAACTTCTTCTTCGTCAGCATCAGCAGCAAGAAGGCCTTCAGCAGGAACTTCTTCTTCATCGCTGTCTGCAGAGAGAAGAGCACTAGCTGGAGTTTCATCGCCATCGGTGCTAGCTGTCTCGTCGCCACTGTTCACATGAGCAACAACACGATTCTCAATCGAAGGTTCATCGCCCTCTGTGCTCGCAGTTTCGTCGCCGGCAAAAGCAGCTACGTTCAACGCCACTCCAGCTGTAAGCAGCAACCAAATATTTCTTTGCATGATGAATCTCCATAGTTAGAAAGTTAAAAAACCAGTTCGCAAACATCTGTGAAGGTGTTTTACGACGGTTTCTGAGGGATTTTAGAGGGAGAATATTTTTAATCAAAGCAAAACTTATGTAAAAAACGCCTCTAAAATAATTTGTGGAGGGTTTTTTCTCTAGATCTCTTGCATAAACCGCTTTGCCTGGAAAATTCGGAGATTGATTCACAGGTTTTTAGAAACTGTTTACAGTTTCGGATCTTACGAATGAGTCGACTCGAGGAGAGTCGGCGAGAGAGTGGGATAATAACCTGTGAAAAAAGAACGATTTTGCCAGGTGAATGGGGTTATGCAAGAGATCTTCTGGAAATAATCGGGTCTACTTTTCGAATCCTATTGGAGGCAAGACGAAAACATGGGAGAGCTCATCGAGGTTTCCAGCAGTGGAAACTGCTTCGATCTCGTAGGAGGAAGCCCCCTCTTTTAACTGCTCGACTTTAGAAACGATGGCAACGCGGAGCCCAGGAGGAAAGACCCCATCGAACCCTGTTGTGACCAGCAGATCGCCAGTATTTAAAATAGAAACGGGCTCTGCATGACGGTTCTGCGGATAGCCATAAACAATCCCGGTCCTTAGGTCGCGCGATGCGCCTTCCCGATCGGAAAAATCATAATTGAACCCGATCCCTTTGAGGACTTGGCTTCGAGACCTCCACAGTGGACTGCTGCTTCCATACAACTCCCCTTTTGCAAGGTAGCTATCTCCAGATTGGTGGACCAAGAGGGATTTTAAATGGCTGAGCTGCTGGGAAAGACCTTGAATCTCATCATGCGTCGAAAAAAGGTCTTGGCGCACTTCAAAAGCAAACAATAACGCCTCCACATGTTCCATCAAGTAACGATTTTGCTCCCGTCCTCTGGCCACACGCACAGAAGGCCTTAGACGGGAATCGGTCACTAGCCGGACCCGGCTTTGCCTCTTTCCGACATACTCCACAACCCCGACAATCGAAGTTCCGACCAGAACAGGGCTATTTTTACCAACAACAGGCTTTCCTAAACGGAGATTGTCCTGCTCGCCGACATTAAGCCAAATCGAACTACTCCAAGAGGAAGGCTCGCGAAAGATCACCTGGGCAGGAAGGGAGATCACTTGCAGCTCCAGCAAGCCGCATAATTCTTGGCTCCGCCTCTTAAAAAAATCTCTCCATTGGCTTTCTTGCACTCCAGCCGATTCGAGCAGCTTCAATCGATCCAACTGCTCTTGAAGCCTGTCCTCATTTAGAAGCCATTCCCTGACGCTTTCGATCTGCGTCCGCAGGATCTGATTCTCCTGCTTCAACCGCTCAAGTTCCAATCCAGGCTTAGATTCGGAGGGGGTTTGGTATAAAAGGGGCATCGAAATGAGAAAAAGAGCTTTTCCTTTGAGGAAGTTCATCCCATTCCAACAAGGAGCTATGCTGCAGACAACTGCAGAACGGATCGTCTGAGTTGCACTTTCTGGAAAACTCATGATGCTAAACAGTAGAAAGGCCAAAAGCACATAAGGCCGGTACGCAATCTTACGCATTACCCCGCGCCGCCCCTCTGCAAGACTGTGGAAATCGCTTCAGCGACATACTCGATATTGCCCGCGTTCAATCCGCAAATGTTGATCCTTCCATCGCTTGTCATATAAATTCCAAAATCCTGGATCATTGTCTCAACTTGGCTCTTATTGAGTCCAGTAAAACAAAACATCCCGTTGCCTGTTTTCATATAGCTCAAATTTTTCCCTTTTACCCTTTTTTCAAGGGACTCCATGAGATCTTTGCGCGTTTGATTAATTCTCATCCTCATCATCTCTAGCTCTTCAAGCCACTTCTTGCGCAAAGCCTCCTCCTGCAAAATCTGCCCGACAATTTTAGCCCCGTGCATGGGAGGATTGGAATAATGGGTCCTGATCACCTGTTTGACACTGCTTCTGACGTTATCCGCCACCGTTTTGTTTGGCGAGAGGACATATAATCCTCCCACTCTTTCTCCGTATAGAGAGAAATTCTTTGATTGGGAAACAGCGACCGCCATTTCAATCTGCTTGCCGGCAAATAATCGAATGGGAGCGACATCTTCATCAATTCCTCTTCCGAATCCTTGATAGGCGCAGTCGAAAAAAGGGAAAAATTGCTTTTTGATGCACACATCACAAATCGTTTCCCATTGGGAAAAAGAGAGATCTTCGCCGGTCGGATTATGGCAAGAAGCGTGGAATAAAATAATGCTGCGAGCTGGAAGAGTTTCAAAAAAAGAGAGCATTTTTTCAAATTCAAGACAATGGTTGTCAAAATTGTAATAGGGATAGAGGCCAACATTGTACCCGATCGCCGCAAACACTCCTTTATGGTTAGGCCAGCTAGGACTAGGAATATAAAGAGGCCCATCGGTTTCTTTTTTCAAAAACGCTCCGCCGACACGAAGGGCCCCCGTTCCGCCAGGCGCTTGGAAGCCGCAAACCCTCTCAGACTCTCTTTTCCAAAAATCAGCGCCAAAAACTAATTGTCCAATCTGACTGATATAGGCTTTATCTCCGTCAATCGGCAAATATTCCTTGCTCTGTTCTGTTTCAACAAGCTTTGACTCGACATGTTTGACGACTTTCATGACAGGCGTTTTCAAGTTCTCATCTTTATAAATTCCTGCTCCTAAATTAACTTTTGAGGAGCGGGGATCTTCTTGAAATGCGATCGTCAAACCGAGAATAGGATCTGGGGGCGCTAATGGGACTTCATCGAAAAACACCATATCACCCACCTCCTTAAGGCCATCTCACTCCCTGCATATTAACTATCTCAGCTTTTTTTTACATGGATCTTAATTCGTAAATTCTCTAGCATTTTTGACACATTCTATTGCATAATTTGCATGTTGAGGGGTGTTAGCTCAGTTGGTAGAGCGCAACAATGGCATTGTTGAGGTCAGCGGTTCGATCCCGCTACGCTCCAAAATTATATTACAACTCACCGCATGAAAAAATCGTCGATCTTCCTCAAATCTCTACAAATCATCTTCTTGATCATCTCAATCATCTTCATTGAGCGGTTCTGCCATCAAAAGACCGGCGGCTTTCAGATCTCAAAAATCGAATCGGACCACCCTTTTAATCCTGAATGGGAGACGCCTGACCCTTCCGAAGAAGAAACGGAGAATATCCGGAACATCCTCAATCAAAAATATACTTTCTTCAGTTATGGCGGCCAGGCATACGTTTTCTTAAGCGAAGACGGCAAGTCTGTTTTAAAGCTTTTCAAACAACACCACTTGCGCGTTCCTGCCTGGATAAAGAGCTTTCCCCTTCCTAAAACTTTCAAGAGGATCAGAAATAAATGGGTCCATCGCAAAGAAGGCAAATTTGATCTGTTCTTTAACAGCTGCAAGATCGCTTTCGACGACTTTCGCGACCATACGGGCTTGATCTACCTGCATCTCAACCCTACCGATTACCTGAAACAGCAGATCACAATTGTCGATAAATTAGGGATCGAACATCAGATCGATCTCGATCACACCGATTTTGCTCTGCAACAACGGGCAAAACTTCCTAAAAGACATTTTCACAGCTTAAAAAAGAGAAACGATTACGAATCTGCGAAGAGGAGCCTTGACTCTCTCATCGATATGATTGTGGTTAGGAGCCAAAGAGGGATTGCCGATCGGGATCCGAATATCCGTCGCAATTGCGGTTTTGTTGGCGAGAAAGCAGTTGAAATCGACCTCGGATCATATACCCGAAGCGAAACATTGAAGATCCCTTTCATTTGCAAGGCCGACATCTATCAAAAGTCGCAGCAATTAAAGCGGATGATCTCTAAAGCCTACCCCGAGCTTTCCCCTTATCTCGACCAAAGGCTCAATGAGATCCTCTATAACACTGAATTTCCTACTCATTAAACAAACAGGATATAAGGATGGACAGGATGTTTTTTCATATCCTGTCCATCCTTATATCCTGTTATTTTCCTCCTGAACAAGCATTCTTTCTTATTTGGCCCTAATACCATCAAATTTCTTTATAGAAAAATCGATTTCGGGTATAGTTACCTCAATATTAAATGAGAAATTTGGTTATGGCAAAATTAATTACAATTGACAACACACCCTTTTTATCTAATTCTTCTTGGAAAAATTCTTCAACTAACGAAAATCAAAAATATTGCAAAGAGTTAGAGTCTGGCAACATTCTTTTTTTCCCAACAGTCCCTTTCCAATTTCCTCAAGACGATCTCTCTTTCCTTCTGGCCCAACGTCAAACCGGCGCTGCAAACCGAAAAAACATTGCTTACAAGCCTCAAGCTGACCGGATTACTAATTTTGTCCATTCTTCGCCAGATCAAGCGGCAAAGCTGCTTGAGATCATGAGAAATTATTCCCGCAACGTCACCGAATTCCTCAAACAGCTCCTTCCTCCCTACGCTGAAAAATGGAAATTAGACTATGCGAGCTTCCGCCCCTTCCAAGAAAAGGGGAGAAAACTCAGGACTCGCGCCCGCAACGATCTCTTGCACACCGATGCATTCCCGACACGGCCAATGCACGGCAACAGGATCCTCCGTTTTTTTACCAATATCAATCCTTCCGAAAGCCGCTATTGGATGACCTCCAATCCGTTTAATGAGCTCGCAGAACAGTTCGGCGGCAAAGACCTTCCCTTCCCGAAAGGAATCACTCATTCATTATCGGAAAAGCTTCTTAGTGCTGTAAAACAGGCTGGAAGATCAATCGGGCTGCCAATCGCGTTGCGCTCTCCCTACGATGTATTCATGCTCAACTTGCATAATTTCATGAAGGAAAATGCCCATTTTCAAGAAACCTGCCATAAGGATTATTGGGAATTCCCGCCTAATTCTTGCTGGATGGTCTATACCGATCTAGTCTCCCACGCTGCAACTGCTGGACAATATGCTCTTGAACAGACCTTCATCATCCCTCCTAGCGGCATGGTCCTTCCAGAAAAGGCCCCCGTCAATGTACTTGAGTCATTGACAGGACAGAAAATGGCCCGCACCTGTTAAGCCCCTTCCTCCGAAACTAGATTCTTAACGCATAACTGAGAGGACATATGTCATTTCAAAGCTCCCAAACACCCTCCATTGGCGTTGAACTTGAGATGCAGCTGCTCGATCCCTTTACCAAAGATCTTAAAGCAGCATCCATTCCATTTTTAAGAAAATGCCGCCAATTGAAACTCTCTAAAATCAAATCGGAGATCCACCAATCGATGATCGAAGTGGAAAGCGGCGTTTGCTACAATGCCAAGCAAATTCGGGAAGACCTCTCTGAAACCCTCTCCCATGTCCACAGCATTGCGCATGAACTCGGGCTTTCCGTCGCTACTTCCGGGACCCATCCCTTCCAAGATTGGAAAGAGAGGGAATTTTACCCCTCGTCCCGCTATCTATTCCTTTATGAAAAATTCCGCTGGCTTGCCCAACGGATGAACATCTACGGCATGCACGTGCATGTCGGAATCTCATCCGGCGATGAAGCAATAGCCCTCATGAACGAAGCGGCGCGCTTCCTTCCCCATTTGCTAGCTTTGTCTGCAAGCTCCCCATTTTGGAGCAGCTCGGAAACGGGTTTTCATTCTTGCCGATACAGCATGATCGAGACATTTCCTTATGCGGGGATCCCTCCCTTTTTTCCGAACTGGGACTCCTACCGCACCTACTGCACCACCTTGCTTAACAACGGCGCCATTTCATCCCTTAAAGACCTCTACTGGTATATCCGACCAAACTGGGAATACGGAACCTTGGAATTCCGTATTTGCGATGCATCTCCCATGCTTTCAGAAACAATTGCGATTTCAGCGTTCATCCACTGTTTAGTTGTCTGGCTAGGAGAAAAGGAGCAGGCTGAGCAAAGAACCTATGAAGGGCAGCAGAGCATCCTTTGGCATTTACCTCATAATCTGTGCAATGCTGCGCGCGATGGGCTCCAGACCACAATCATCGTAAATAACAGGGGCTCAACAAAAAAGCTGAAAGAAGATATCGAAGACATGATCGACCGTTTAATCCCCATTGCCCAAAGGCTCGATTGCCTCCAGGAGCTGCTGGATATCAGAAAAATCCTTGAGCTCGGCGTCAGTTCTGTGCGGCAATTCCAAGTATATGAAAAAACGCGGTCGCATGCTGCGGTCGTCGAAGCGCTGATCCACGAATCCTCTTACGATGAACCTGTGGTCTTAGCCTCCAAGTATGTTTCCAGACCGGCGAAAAGAAGCTCCAGGATTCCTTTAATCTCCAAGTGAACAGACCTTAGCGTCGATTTTTACTCAGATTTTTGCTCAATCCAAAAATTGAAGCCGCCAAGCCCAATATGGCAAAGCCTAGCAGTAAGTACATCGCATTCTGATATCCCTGGACAGGACTTGAAGGAACTCGAAATACCGTTCCAGAAACGGCGAGGCCAAGCGACCCTCCTATTTCTTGAATCGTAATCAAAGTTCCCGATGCCAAAGCTGCAAAATTCTTTCCTATTTGCGATGTTGCAATCGTAAATGTCGGTCCAAAAATTAAGGCCCAGCCCAATCCAAAAAAGAGAAAGCTCGTTCCAATATAGAAAAGGGAAGTCTCTGCAGAAAAAAAGCTCTGCAAAATCGCTGAAAGTGCAATGGATGCAAATCCGATAATAAACAAAAGCTTGGGACCGATTTGGTGATACCACCTGGCAACTGCCGTTGATAAAATAAAAACGGGCACTGTCATGCACAATAGAAGCGCGCCTACTGTTAAAGATGGCTGCATCCTCACACTGTGCAGATAAATCGGCGTCACAAAAAATAAAGCCCATATGCAGAAGATCAAGCAGAAATTAGCCACGGATGAAGATAAAAAATTGCGATTGAGAAAAAATTCCGGACGTATGATCGGAACTTCCGATTTTTTTTCATGCTTAAGCAGAAGGCTTAAAAAGATGAGGGCGGCAGCAAAACAAAGGAGCGTTGGAATCGAAGACCATCCCCAATCAGGCCCATGGATCACGCCGAAAATCAAAGGAACAATCAAGAAAAACAATAAAAATAAGCCAGACCAATCGATCTTAGCATCTTTTTTGCCCTGCTTGGATTCATTAACTTTTGGGATGATGATGCCTATGCTTAGGAGAAAAATAGGAATGGGGAACAAAAAAATCCAACGCCAGTTTAATGAGCTAAGGATATAGCCGCCTAAGATAGGACCTATAGCGAATGCAAGGCCGGCAACGGCCGACCAAATTCCCAACGCTTGGCTCTTTTGTTTTTCTGAAAACAATTGGATAAGGAGCGATTGCGATACCGGAAGAATAATTGCGCCTCCTATTCCCTGCAAAGCAGCACTTGCAATCAACCAGCCAATACTTTGCGCGCTTCCTCCAATTATAGATGCAATCCCAAAGATAACGATCCCCAGCACATAATATTTCTTTCGTCCAAATGCATCGGCGAGCCTTCCCATTGAAACAAGCAGGACTGAAATAAAAATACCGTAGACATTCATGACCCACTGCAGCTGAACGTAAGACGCTTCAAAGGACTTTTTAATTGCAGGCAGGGCTACAAATATGCTTGAAAAAACCAGCGGCACAATAAATAAGCCCGCACAAATCGCAAAAACCTGCAGCCATACTTTCTTCATCGTTAGCCTTTGCTTCCTAGAATCCGTTAACAGTCTTTAAGCTATAACTCAAAAACATTTTTGAGTGAACTTGTGAATAAAAAAACGTTTCACTATGTTGTTCGCTTCTTTTTTTGAGGTCTAAATTAATCGCTACCATAAAGGGAGGTAACACCAATGATCCATCATTTCTATAAACGCTGCGCCCTCAAATTTAAGCTGATTGCTCTGGGATTAGCAGGAACGTTGTCTGCGCAAGCAAACGATGTCTTTGATGCCACAATTCCCGTCGTCGACATGAACGACTGCTTCAATCCTGAAACTCGAGGACGCTTCATTGAAGGGATTTCAACTGCATTGAAGGAAGTCGGATTTTTTGCTGTGATCAACACAGGAGTCGATCCAGAAATCCTCGATTCAGCCTATGAGACCGCAAAAAACTATTTCTCCTTGGACTTTGAAACGAAAATGCTCTCTTTTAATCGCAATACAAATGGTCAAAGGGGATATGTTCCGGGCGAATCGGCAAAAGGGCAAAAATTGGGAGATTTCAAAGAATTTTACCACGTGGGAAGAGAGTTCAACCTCAACCAGCAAGCGGCCGTTGGCAACTATGGAAACATTTGGCCAAGCGAGATCAATTTGAAAACTCCGCTGTGCAATCTCTTTGATGCTTTAGAAGCTTACAAAGTTCCCCTTGAACAGGCGATCGCGGAAGCTATCGGCCAGCCGCTCGACTTCTTTACCAATATGACAAAGGAAGGGGATTGCCTTCTTCGCGCCATCCACTACCCTGCAAATCCTCCAGAAAACAGGATTTGGGCAGCAGCGCATACCGATATCAATCTCTTCACGATCTTACCTCGAGCTACCGCAGAAGGACTCCAAGTTCTCAATAAACAAGGGGAATGGGTCGACGTGCGCGTCCCTGAAAATGCTTTCATCATCAACGGCGGCGATATGTTAGAGAACATTACGAATGGAGAGTTCCGCAGCGGCCCGCACCGCGTGATCGATACAAACGGCAACAAAGAGAGATATTCCATGGTGATCTTTATCCACCCTAGAGCAGAAGATCGCTTGGATCCTCTTCCGCAATGTATCGAAAGGACTGGCGGCGTGCGCAAGTTCGCTAATGCGTCCCGATGGGAACTTCTCGAAGAGCGCCTCGCCGACCTAGGCCTTGCTTCCCGTGAAATGTTAGAGCATCTTGCTGCATGCGGTGTGATGGAACGGCTGATCGAAGTCAGACGCGCAAGCTCTAAAGCGATGAGCAAATTGCGCGAAGAGGGGTTGGCAACACAGGCTGTTCTAGATGAACTTGATAGAATTGAAAAGGAAGGAGAAGAAGACCGTTTCTGCGGCTGCCGCTAATTCTGCGCGGTACTCGCATAATGGGCGCGCATCTCTTCGAGGACCTTCTTGAAAGGTCCTGAAGTGGTTTTGCAAGGCGGCAAGCTGTTCAAAAACTGCTTGCCGTAATTTTTCTTCACAAGCCGATGATCGAGGCAGACAATGCAGCCTCGATCATTTTTTTTGCGCATCAGCCTTCCAAA
>JAFEGU010000241.1 GCA_018239725.1 Verrucomicrobiota bacterium
GAGCTCATGCGAAGCCGCTGCGCTTTTTTGCATTCAGGTCACCCTCTTTTTATACCGAAACAACTTGAAAAATTGGTTTTTGACTGCGTTGGTCAGCCAATGACTTTGAGACCCGCCTGCATCGCCCAACTTATTCAAGTTGAGCTGTTTCGTCGCCGGCTTTACGTGGCTCAAATTCATGGCGCCCCCTTGTCAAATTCCCGATTTTTCAAGTTGTTTCGGAATACTTTTCGGCCACCGAACCGCACTTTTACAGCCCAAAGAGTTTCTTCGATAAAAATTGTCCCCATATAGAGCAGCAAGCTCGCATTGATTCCTGCAAACAAAGCTTCTGTTCCCTTCAAGAAATGCTGGACCTCATACAACGTTGCGATCAAACAGCCGAATAGCCACGTTGCGATATTGATCCTCTTTTCAAGGGGCCGAGGTCGATGCCTCACAATCAATCGGGTCAGATAGGCCAACAAAAGTACAATCCCAAGCGTTGCAATGTAAGCATTGGTCAAGTCTTGCAGAAACTGAACCGGTGTTGAAATTTGGATAAACGTATAGGTCAGCGTTCCAAACAGCCCAATGATCGCAAATCCCTTGGGCTCTCCAAACCTCGACGAAAACGTCTCCCAGCTTGCCGAGGCAAGGTAGATGTTCACTAAATTGCAATACGTCAAAATCACTAAAATGAACACCGTAACCAAAACGGTACCAGCGACTGTAGACGAAAAAAAGTCGATCCAAATCGTCGTCACTTCAAAAAAAGTAATAAAAAGTGTCATCAGCGTCAGTGCTAAAAAAGAGTGCGCGCGGGATCTTGAATGGCGAAAGAAAGTAGGAAGATTGATCGCCCCAGGAAGCAAAATCAGGACCGAGGTCGTCACTGCAGTAAAAGAGAGCCCCCAAGTTCCTGCAACAGAAACACTCCGATCCGTTGCTAGGATCGCAAGGCAGTGGTAGCAGATTAGCAAGGGAAAGCTAAATACAGTTATTTTCCGGAGTAAATGAATTCCGCCAAGAGCTAAAAGAGAGCAAAACAGCCCTAGCGCTGCCCCTATGCGGATGAGCATCCCGTCTTCAATGCCTCCTTTGATCAAATTATTCATGGCATCCATTGAAAACGTGATCTGATAGGCAAACCAATTCAGCACAGCGATCATTAAAATAAGAGATGCGATCATCCCTCCATATTTTCCGAGGTATTCCTTGATGTTATCGATCGCGTTTCCTTTAACTTTATCGGCCATGGAGATCACAGCAATGGCCACCAGCCATAAAATGAGATTGCCAATTGCAATCGAGCAAATAGCTGTTCCAGCCCCATAAATAGCAGCTAGTTTTTTTCCAAGGACAATTCCAGACAAACCTAAAGAAGTGCTTTGAATGCATGCCAGATGGAAAAAGTTCTGGTTGTCGTAGAAAAAACGGCCTTTAAGCATCAAAAGCTCTCCCAGTAGGGGACTCTTTAGCTATTTGTCCCCATCTTAGTGATTTATACAGATTTAAAGAATTTTCTTGCTATATACGTATTCCCAATCGATAAATTTTTAATTGTTTATTAATTACGCGCTAATTGTATTTTATAATAATTATTTGACAACAATTATCGTAGTTTAATATAATTAGTAATGTCCGCGTAATATATTGTAAGGATTAATTATGAAAAAAAACAAAAAAATTATTAAGATTTATAACCTTCTAGGGGAAGCCTTTTGTGCTTGCGCTGGAGGTATTGTTGGTTTTGTGATCGGCGGCCCTATTCTTGGCTTGGCCGGCGTTTTCATTGGTTCCATAAGCGGCCATTTTCTTCAAAGAGCTGTAGCTCAATCCTAATTCGCGTTTTTATAATTTAATAACTTTAATTTCAAAATAATTAGGATTTGATATTA
>JAFEGU010000242.1 GCA_018239725.1 Verrucomicrobiota bacterium
ATCACGACGCTAAAGCTTAGGAAGCCGGTTGCTCTTGCAGCAGATGGCGCCTCCTTTAGGAAGCGGTCCCACCTATTGCAATTAGGTTATTGCAGCCCTACCCGGCCCCACCCGACGGTCTTTTTCTCAAGTTCTCCAATTATACCGAGCCAGCTTAGGTTTTGTGAATTTCAACTTGGCTAGACTTTGTCAAATCGATCCTCATCCTCACCCTGCCCGCTTGGGGCAGGGCTTCGTCTGTCTCTAACCAGTTCGCAGCCAAGGCTGCTTCACCTGCTACTCCCTGCGAAGGTTCACAGAACCTTCTCGTGTATCCGCAGCCTCGAATTTACTTCGTTTCGCCGAATCGAAATTCACAAAACCTAAGCTGGCTCGGTATAATTCTTTGACTCAATTATTTCCTGCCGGATACTATTGAAAGATATTTTATAATGATCCGTCCATTCCTCAAAAAGCAAGGATCCATCGATGTTGGGTAAGAAAGCTAATCTGTTTTTTCTCACGCTTACGACAATTATGATGGCGCGTCTGTGCGCAGACTCTACAGAGAGTTTGCAATCAAGCGGAGTACAAAGCGAATTGAATTCGATTTCTCAAGGCAATGTGGACGGAACTGTTGGCGGGGTCAATCCAGTCTATCCCAAAAAATTCTACCAAGTTGGGGTTTATGTCACTGGCGACTATTTGTATTGGAAAGCTGAGCAGGAAGGATTGACGTTTGCTGAAACATCTAAAAATAGGGTCCCTTTCACAGTCGAAGATGGGAAAATATTTAACCCCGATTTTGATTGGGCGTCCGGCTTTCGAGTCGGAATGGGCTACAACTTCCGGTATGATGGGTGGGACCTTTATCTTCAGTGGACCGACTATGCTGTTGAAACGTCTCGGCATGTCCATGCACCGAAAAACGGTCAGTTGTATGCGCTCTGGTCGACAGCCCATGGCGTCAATCCTTCATACTATGCCTTAGAAGCTTCATCCCATTGGCATTTGAACTATGACATTGTCGATCTGGAATTAGGACGGAATTATTTCGTTAGCCGAGCCTTGTCTATCCGCCCATTTCTCGGGGCAAGGGGAGCTTGGATTAATCAAAGGATCCGTGTCCACTATGAAGGATTGGATTTTGGATCAGGATTTAATCCTAATAACTTCCCCTTAACAACATGGGGAAAGAACGCTTTTCATGGCGGCGGCGCGCGGCTTGGATTCAATATGGTCTGGCATTTGAACCGGATGTGGGGCATCTACACCAATGTTTCCGGGTCATTGCTGCTTGGATATTTTGATGCGCACATTCATGGGAAGCTCAACCTTCCTCCCGAGGCTACTAGCGTGGAACTCTCAGCAAATGTTCGACGCGTGCGTCCCAATTTAGAAATTGCAACAGGGCTCAAATGGGAAGATTGTTTTTCTAAAGAGAAATGGCATGTAGCCATCACGGTCGGGTATGAATTGATCGAATGGTGGTCGATGAACCAACTAGTTCAAATGCTTGATGGTTGTCCAGCTAATGGAGAATCCTTTCGACGGCGCGGTGATCTAGGTTTGCAGGGATGGACGATAGCAGCTCGCTTGGACTTCTAGCGCTTCCGGCTTCAAGTGCGCAGAGCAGGTTTTGGGTGAGAGACTAGAATTTAATAAGGCTTCCAAAGAAAAAGGGAAATTCATAATGCGAATCAACTTCTCTAAGTTCATAGCCAGCACAACTGGAACGCTGACGTTCATGATCTCCTTTTTGAATGCTGATCCGGCAGCAAGTCCTGCTGCGCTCAATGAACGCGTTTCTGCAATTTCTCAACAAACCGTCGAAAAGCA
>JAFEGU010000243.1 GCA_018239725.1 Verrucomicrobiota bacterium
AGAAAAAAGTCTGGTGGAAACAATTTTTCTCGTAGAAGATCCCATCCCTGCCTGCTAGAATGTTACCTTGAACTCGACTTTGTACCTGTTTGGTCAGGCCAGTTCGCGTCCTTGGGCGTGAACTGGCGAGATCAAAAAATGTGCAAAGTCGAGTTGAAAAAGGAATACCATGACAATGCAGACACCCGATCAAAAAACATCCCCCATGATGGCCCAGTGGCACGCTTGCAAGAAGAGCTCTCCGGGCACCATCCTTTTTTTCCGCCTCGGCGACTTTTACGAAGCTTTCTATGAAGATGCGATCGCGATCTCTAAAGAGCTCGACCTCACGCTGACCAAGCGGCAAGAGATCCCGATGGCAGGGGTCCCCTTCCACTCCAGCGAATCTTATATCGACAAACTCGTTGCAAAGGGCTACCGGGTCTCCATTGCAGAACAGATGGAAGATCCCAAAGCGGTCAAAGGGCTTGTCAAACGGGAGATCGTCCGAGTCGTCACTCCAGGAACGGTCGTTAACTCAGCTCTTCTTTCCGATAAGGCAAACAACTTTTTGGGGTGTTTGACCCAGGTCAATGCGACATTCGGGCTTGCTATCCTCGATTTGACGACAGCTGATTTCCGTGCGATGGAATTCGAAGATGGGAAGCAGCTTCTCGATGAGCTCTGCCGTCTTCGCCCCAAAGAACTTGTTTTACCGGAAAAATGGCAGAAGGAGCATTCCGATTGGATCGAAGAGCTCCTCCAACAGTTCAATCCTGCGCTGCACATCAAAGAAAATTGGCATTTCGACCACCAGCATGCATGCGATCTCCTCCACCGCCATTTTCAGATGCATACATTGGACGGGTTCGGACTGAAAGGGATGACCGCTGCTATCAACGCGGCAGGCGCTGTCCTCGAATATGTCAAAGATGAGCTTGCTCTTTCAACCGACCATATCAAGTCGATCACGACCGAGCACCTATCCCAATACATGCTCCTTGACCGCTCAACCCAAAAGAACCTCGAGCTGACCGAATCGCTCCAAGAAACTAAAAAAAGCAACTGCCTGCTGCAGCTACTGGATCAAACTTCGACTCCGATGGGAGGAAGACTTTTGAAGCAATGGCTGATCCATCCTCTCCTCAATGCCGATACGATCCGCGCACGCCAAGATGCGATCTCCTCTTTTCAAGAGCAATGGGACCTGTCTGTAGACTTAAGCGCCCACCTGACAGAGATCCGCGACTTAGAGAGGCTGATGATGCGGATCGAAACGGGATATGCCAGCCCGAGAGACCTCGTCGGACTCCGATTATCTCTTGAGCACATCGCTCCTCTCGCCCTTCTTCTTGAGAGATTTGGAGCTGAGCTGATCGTCCAAGGACAAAAGCAATTGACCGACCTACCTCCTGTTACGGACAAGATCCAACGGGCGCTCGTCGATGCGCCTCCGCTGCGCCTCACAGATGGGAACATCTTCAAAAAAGGATACCATGCAGAGCTCGATGAGCTGCGCACGCTGCGCGATGACAGCGAATCATGGATCGCTTCCTATCAGGTCCAGCTTCGGGAGTCTACCCAGATTAAAACGCTCAAAGTCGGCTACACAAAAGCGTTCGGATTTTATATCGAAGTGAGCCGAGGTCAGGCTGACCGGATCCCCGACACGTTCCAAAGGCGTCAAACCCTGGTCAATGCAGAACGGTTCATTACTCCTGAGCTCAAAGAATACGAGTACAAAATGCTGCATGCTGAAGAGAGGATGGGATCGATCGAGTATGAGCTTTTCCATGCCTTGCGCAAAGAGGTCGCTGCGCACGCCTCCTCCATCCGCCGAATCGCGCAAGCAATCGCCCAAGTCGATGCGCTCCTCTCTCTTGCAAAAGTTGCTATCAAGCACCAGTACTGCAGACCAATTGTCGATACCAGCGAAATGTTCCATGTCGAACAAGGACGCCATCCCGTTATCGAAGCTGCCCTTAAAACGGACCAGTTCATCCCCAATGATATCTTTTTAGATGCAGCCGCAAACCGCCTCTCACTGATCACGGGACCTAACATGGCTGGTAAATCAACATACATCCGGCAAGCGGCGCTGATCGCGATCATGGCGCAGATGGGATCCTTCGTTCCTGCAAAATCAGCACATATCGGGGTGATCGATAAGGTCTTTAGCCGGATCGGCGCAAGCGACGACCTCTCGCGAGGCCAGTCTACCTTCATGGTGGAAATGACAGAGACGGCAAACATTCTGCATAACGCGACAAGCCGCTCCCTTGTCATCCTTGATGAGATCGGACGGGGCACAAGCACCTACGACGGGATTTCAATCGCTTGGGCTGTTGCCGAATACTTACTGACGGCTCCCAAGCAAAAAGCCAAAACGCTCTTTGCAACCCACTATTGGGAACTGACCGAACTAGAAAAAAAGATCCCTGGAGCTGTGAACTACAATGTCGCCGTCTACGAATCGGAGCGAGGGATCACTTTCCTGCGTAAGATCGTCAAAGGAGGAACAGACAAAAGCTACGGGATCCACGTTGCTAAACTTGCCGGCGTTCCGCAAGCGGTCCTCAAACGCGCCCAGGAAATGCTTGTCCAGCTTGAAAAAAATGCAGGCAGGACAGCCGTTGAGCCCCGCGGACAGAACAAAGAAGAGCAGCTTTCCCTGTTCGGGCCGCCATCGAGCCATCCGATTGTTCAAGAGCTTAAAAAACTCGATCCGAACCAGATCACGCCGATGGAAGCCCTAAATATCCTCTATGACTGGAAGCAAAAGCTAAATTAAAGGATTGCTGAAAACCCAACGGTCAGAGGTTGGCGCGGTTGATAGCTGCAGCGGGTTCATCCTTGCAAGGATCAAATCATCAAGCTCCCAAACCATCTCGGTCGGAGGACTTGCAATCGTCATGGTCTTCACCGAAGAACGGGCAAAACAATCGACCCAGTTTTGCACAACTCCGTGTTCTGTATGGCCGCCGTCGAGCTTAACTCTGTCCAATCCATAGGAAAAGGCTCCCTGGATCCTTCTTGCATCTTCAACATTAACGATCATCTGCGACAATGTAAATTTTCTTACACAATCCAATTGCTCGAGCAAAGGGGATGCGGCTTCCCAGTTGGCAACAATCGGTTCAGCAATGAAATTTTGCATTGCGCCCGGTTTAAAAGAAACGATCTGCATGTCCCTGTTTTCCACTTCATCATACAGCAAATCGTCTCCGCTCCATCGGCGTATATCAACATCTTCTGATTCTAAGCAGCCTTGAAAAACCTCTGTTTTGCAATAAAGAGTCCTCACGCGCCACGCTTGGACCAAGGCGAGCAGCTCGCTTTCTGTGGCAACATGGGCCTTGACATACAACCGATCGACGGTTGCCGGCACTGAAGCGAGCTTCTGCAAATCTGCCCCTGGATACAGTTTAATCAATCCGATCATCTTATTATGGATATCACGTCTTAACGATTCGATATCGCTATAGGTATGCTCAACGACAACCTGCTCGTCTGACAGCACACCCGATATTTTCACTTCTTCAACATGACACTTTCCTCTGACGACTAATGACATAGGATACCTATTATTGATCTTCTAAAAAGAAGATGGCTACGAATCTTTACCTTTTCCAAAATTTTCTACAAGCATGAGCTTGTTGCAAAACTACCTCGCATGGACAAGGGATTTTTTTCGCAGATTTTTATATGCACATCGTGATTCATTTTTAGGAAATTTTGCCAAAGCTGGTGCCGCAGATTTTGGCTCGGCGAAGCAGGGCATATCCGAAGGCGATATGGCCGATGCAGTCGAGACGAAAGGTGGAGATGCCAGGGAAGGCAAAAATCCTAAAAATGAATTGAGCTGTGTATACCCTCTTTGTTAAGATGATGGAAAAAAACATCTTCCTATGGCCTTTGATCCCAAACAGCTCGAGCAGTTCCCGATGCAGCCAGGCGTCTATCTGATGAAAGACGCCGACGGCAAGGTGATCTATGTCGGCAAAGCCAAGCAATTGAAATTACGGGTCAAGCAATACTTTGCTCTTAGCGGCGATAGCCGTCCGATGGTCCCCTTTCTCGTCCAACAGATAGCCCATATCGACACGATCATCGTCCCTTCTGAAAAAGAGGCTCTGCTTTTAGAAAATACACTGATCAAAAAGCACCAGCCCAAGTTCAATGCGATCTTAAAAGATGACAAAACGTTCATCAGCCTGATGATCAACAACCGCCATCCCTGGCCCATGCTCAAGTTGATCCGCTACAAGGGAAAACCCAAAGACGACGGCCTCTATTTCGGCCCCTATACAAGCGCTTATGCCGCTCGCGAGACCTATGAACTGCTTCTCCGTTTGTTTCCATTAAGACAATGCAGCGATGAAGAGCTGAAACGGCGCACCCGACCTTGCCTTCTTTATTCGATCAAGCGGTGCTGCGCCCCTTGCGTGCACAAATGCACCAAGGAAGAATATGAGTCGTATGTCAAGGGCGCTGTCCGCTTTTTAAAAGGGCATGACAAGGAGATCTTGCGCGAGCTCTATGCAGAAATGGAAAAAGCCTCTGAACAGCTCCAGTATGAAAAAGCAGCATCTCTGTTAAAAACGATCCGCCAGCTCGAACATGTGGTTCATTCCGATCAGATTGTTGCAAGAGTTGGCGGCAAAGATACCGATGCGATCAACCTCTACCGGCAAGGGGAAGAGGTGATGCTTGCGCAGCTCCTCTTCCGCGAAGGGAACCTAGTCGGATCGGAACATTTTTCCTTTTCGAACGTCCTCGAAGATGATGAAGAGCTGATCACCTCCTTTCTTCTGCAGCACTACCAGTTCCAAGATACCCTCCCTGAAGAGATCCTGCTTCCGTTTTCCCTAAAAGAAATGGATTCAGTCGAAGAGATCCTCTGCGAGCGGCTGAAAGCAAAGCTCATTCTAGCAGCCCCTCAAAAAGGGGATAAAAAGGCCCTCATCGACCTTGCACGCGAAAATGCCAAAGTCCTCTTCATTCAGGAAAAAAACCAGCAGGAAATTCAAGAAAAGCAGCTGCTCGACCTCCAAGAGACCCTCAAGCTCAACCGGTATCCCCAAAGGATCGAATGCTTTGACACATCCCACATCGCAGGCGATGAAGCCGTTGCCGCAATGGTCGCGTTCACCAATGGGGAAAAAGAGACAAAACGGTACCGCCTCTTTCGAATCAAGACAGCATCCTTTGCCGACGACTACGGCGCTATCCGCGAAGCACTCACGCGGCGCCTGGTCCGCGCTAAAGAAGAGGATGATCTGCCAGACCTAATCATCATCGATGGAGGCAAAGGCCATCTTAACACAGCCCTAGAAGTCTTTAAAAACCTCGATATCGCCTCTGTCGATGTAATCGGCGTCGCTAAAGAGTCGGGACGACACGACAAAGGAGTAACCCAGGAACAGATCTTCTTGCCCGGACACCACGATCCGATCCTTCTCAATCCCCGCTCTTCCCTCTTATTTCTTCTTCAGAAGATACGCGACGAGGCCCATCGGAGGGCGATCACCTTCCATCGCGAACGCCGAGGTAAAAAGAACCTCGTCAGCAAGGTCGACAGCATCCCTGGCATCGGCCCTGTTAAAAGAACCCGTTTGCTCAAGCATTTTGGCAGCTTTGAAAAGATCTGCAAGGCGACACGAGAAGAACTTTCAGAAGTTCAAGGGCTTACAGAAAAGGATATTGGAAACATTTTAAGTTTTAAAACATCCGAAAATGGATAAAAAGAAAATGCCCTAGCTTTCACCAGGGCATCGTTTTGCTTATTTTTAAAGAGAAGGATCGTTTATTGTACTGAATGTCCGGCCGCATCAGTCTTTAGCATACTTCCCTGATTACATAACTGGCTTCCTAGCGAATCAAGTGTACACAGCTCCATATTAGCACTCATTTCAAACATCTCGCCTTGCTGTCCTCCTAGTTGTTCAGCATGCGCATCAATTCCATTTTGCACCATTGAACTTGAAGCGACCTTTTCTAGAGATTGACCGACGACAATCATAGCTGTTCCAGTGACATTAAGCTGTTGGGAAGAGTCCAATGAATTGTACTGTTGGTTGATCGTCGACGACAAATTCTGGGCATTAAGGTTGTCCGTATTGATATTTTGAGTGTTCAAATACTGCTGGTTGATTTGAAAATCTAAACTACTGCTCATTATTTTTCTTCCGACTAAAAAAGTGTTAATATTATATAAATTTATTATAACATTTTATAATTAAATTTTAAATAAAAAATCCAACACCACAACAAACAGAACACATCCTATTACATATCTATCGTTTAGAGGTAATATAGCTCTTGATTTAGCCGAAAAAGCAAATAGCTATTTCTCAATCGCTTACTATAAGTTTTTTGGCAGCATTGAAAAGATCTGACAAAAAGAAAGCCCCGGCTTTCACCAGGGCGCTCTACGAGTCGAGTTTCTAAGATATAGCGATGATTATTTGCCGAAACCAACAGTCGGCATTGAATCTTGATACTGCTGTTGCTGCTGCTCTTGCTGTTGCTGCTCCTGCATAGGAGTTGTTGTGTTCATACTATTCAATAGCTCACTAAGCATCAATATCGCAGCTCCCGTATTTGTTGCCGCATCCTCTTGCATTTCGTTCGTCTGTTGGTCGATAACCTGAGATTGGGTTTGCTCATTAATCGCCTGTGCATTGGTTTCTGTAGCTTGAATTTCCATACCGTCCATAATTACACCTATATTATTTCCGCATGCATTTTTATATAAACATGCCTAATTTAATTATAACAGACTCAAGCAAAAGTTTAAATACAATTCACAGCATTACAAAACAAAACAAAACCCACTTATTCTTAATTTATTGTAATCATAAAAAAAGGGATTAGATGCTGACTGCAAATAGCAGCTTGTAAGCATTTTACAAGCAAAAAAAAAGCCCTGGCAAAGCCAGGGCATTTTTCTTTCAGAAAACGATTATTCTAGATCAGTGAGCGTGTGCAGCTTGACTAATGCATTGAGCTAGAGCAGGAGTAGCTAGTTGCATGAATTGATTTTGCATCTCCTCTTCCATGCCTGTTGCATTCATCGAGAATGGTTTGATAGAAGCACTATCAGCTTGAGGCGCTACATTGAGATCCTGCTCGAGCATTGCGCTTGCATTTTCTGCTTGAGCATTTTCTTCAGCCAACACCTGTTGACCTTCTGGAATAGCTTCAATTTCAAAACAACTACTCATGAAAACTCCTTTTTACGATATTTTATTACTTTTACTTCCCTATAAATATATTATAACACAAGCGCTGTTAATTTTTGATTAATTTGCCAGCAATTCCCGCCGATAAAACCTTAACAATCTGATTTTCAAACGGTCGCGTAAAACAAAAAAGCTCCCCAGAATCCCCGGCCAGGGGATTTTTTGCACTTTAAAAATTGTCTGAATAATTGGG
>JAFEGU010000244.1 GCA_018239725.1 Verrucomicrobiota bacterium
GACCTGACCTTGCAAGGAGGCACGTTAAGCGCTCGTTTAGACTTTTAACACAGGAATTGACTCAAATAGGGCTAATGACTTATGCTTTAGCCCTTCATGGCGATCGTAGCTCAGCTGGTTAGAGCGCTGGATTGTGGTTCCGGAGGTCGCGGGTTCGAACCCCGTCGATCGCCCATCTTTTCTTAAGACTTGTTCTCAAGTCATGTGATTTTATTCTCTTCTATGGTAATAATAATTTTATCTACTGAACAAACGGCATGCGCATGTCTACACTTGAAGGCCTCATTTTCGGCTTGTTGCAAGGGATCACCGAATTTTTACCGGTCAGCTCTTCTGCCCATCTCAAACTTGTTAAAATGCTTTTTGGGATCGAAATCTCTGAAAGCCAGGTGGTCTTTGATCTGATCTGCCATTTGGGAACTCTTGTTGCTGTCCTGTTGTTCTTCCGCAAAGACCTCGTGCAGCTTTTTACAAAAGACCGCAAGCAGCTCGGACTCCTCTTCCTTGCAACCCTACCGCTTATCCCGTGCTACCTTCTCCTTAAACCCTTGAGAGATTTCGCATCCGCTCCCCAATATCTCGGCATCTGCCTGATGATCACCTCATTGATCCTCTTTATTGGAAACAAGTGGAGAGTCCAGCGCGCAACAACTGCGCCTTCCGCAAAGAAAATAAGCGATATCCTCATGATCGGCACGATGCAATCGGCTGCGCTCATTCCCGGCATTTCCCGAAGCGCCTCAACCATTTCCTGCGCCCGTGTTCTCGGATGGTCGCCATCGGAGGCCGTCCGATTTTCTTTCCTCCTTTCTATTCCAACGATCATTGGAGGAAACTGCTTGGAAGCGCTAAAGCTATATGTTTCGACAGAAGTTCCTATTGAAGTGTCCATTTCTGCTTGTATTGCAGCCTTTGCAGCTTCTTGCATAGTCGGCCTTTTCATGGTCCGTTTCGCCATCTCAATACTTGAAAAGGGGAATTTAAAACCCTTTGCGTGGTATTGTCTGGTTTTAGGATTAGTAACAACGCTCTTTCTCGGTGTGGTGTAATTCATGGCAAAGGCAGCAGCCCAAGAAAAACTTAAGTCCAGCACGCATCCCGAGGCAAAGGGATTGGTTCTGATCGCAATTGCATTGATGATGCTCTTGTCCTTGCTCAGTTTTCATATCGAGGACCACAGCCGCAATTGGCTAGGACTTGTCGGGTGGGGGCTTGGATGGGCCCTGCATTGGGCATTTGGGCTTAGCAGCTATTTGATCATCTTATTTTTGGGATGGCTGGGATGGCAAAATTTATTGAGCCGGCAAGTCCCTTCCCTTTCCGTTAAAATCCTCTATTTCTGCTTACTTCTGGTCTCCTGCTCTCTTCTTCTTAACCTCTGCGCAGAAAAAGGGGTAGCATGGGCAGAGAGCTTCCGCGAACACATCTACTCGGAATCCCTTTTCTTCGAACTTCCCTATCCCCATCGGACAACGCGGTACAACTTGGGAGGCGTCCCCCTCTACTATCTCTATCGGGACCTTCCTACCTTGAACTTGCAGCGGATGTTATCCGATGTCGGAATCGGCCTTACTTTTTCTATCGTTGCCCTCGTCTCTTTCGTTCTCCTGACAGAGATCCGGCTCATTCCCCTTCTTGCTAAACTGAAGGTTAAAGGGACCGCGATGATGCAGCTCATTTATGAAATAACAAAAAAGACAACTCCATCTGAACCTGCTGCTGCAATCGAGCCCATGGAGCTCAAATCGCCAGCTGAGATTGAACGGACGCTCACCAAAAGGGCGCCGCAGCCCCTCTATCAACCATCGAAAGAAAAAGATGGAGAATTAAAGATCCGGACGATGAACGATAAGATGCAAAAGGAAGAGAAAATCACGTCCGAGCCCAAAGCTCTTCCTTCGAACAAACGTCAGGCAGCCCTCAACGCACAGAAAGTGGCCAATGGAGATTTTACCACATTCCAACTCCCTCCCTTATCTCTGCTCAACAACCCTAAAAAGGTCGACCAGCCCTCTTTAAAAAAGGAGCTCCGAAGACAAGCGGAAATCCTCGAAGAGACATTGATGAGCTTCGGCATCGAGGCCAAAGTCGGAGAGATCAATTCAGGCCCGACAATCACATCCTTTGAAGTGCATCCTGCGATCGGCGTCAAAGTGCAAAAGATCAAAACGCTTGAAAACGACATCGCCCTCAACCTCCAGGCCAAGTCGATCCGGATCATTGCGCCCATCCCTGGAAAAGCTGCGGTCGGCGTCGAAATCCCTTCTCTGTATCCTCAAGAGGTCAGCTTTAAAGAGCTGCTCTATAATTATCAGCAAAGCCCCCGCAAAATGTTCATCCCGCTTCTGCTTGGCAAAAGCGTGGCTGGCGACAATGTCATCAGCGATTTGAGCAAAATGCCCCACTGCCTCATTGCCGGAGCGACTGGTTCAGGCAAGTCTGTCTGCATCAACACTGTGATTATGTCGATCCTCATGAATGCTCGGCCCGATGAGATCAAGCTTGTGATGATCGATCCCAAGAAGGTAGAGCTAACTCCCTACACCAACCTCCCCCATATGATCGCTCCTGTGATCACAGAAGCCCATGGGGCCTACGCCGCACTGCACTGGCTGGTGAAAGAGATGCAGACACGCTATGATATTTTGAAGCAGCTGGGACTGCGCAACATCACCGCATTCAATAACAGGACGATCAACCAAGAACTCGAATCTTCCCTTAGCATTCCAGTCCCGATAAAAATGTATGCGATCGTCGCCATTATCGACGAGTTCGCCGATCTAATGATGGCATCGAGCTCCGACTTAGAAACTCCGATCGCACGGATCGCCCAAATGGCAAGGGCAGTCGGGATCCACCTGATCCTCGCCACTCAGCGTCCCTCTCGCGAAGTGATCACAGGATTGATCAAAGCAAACTTCCCCACTCGGATTGCATTCAAAGTCGCAAGCCGCGTCAACTCCCAGATCATCCTTGACGATGTAGGAGCTGAAAGCTTGCTTGGAAACGGCGATATGCTCTTCCTGCCTCCCGGCACATCAACGCTTAGCCGCGCGCAAGGGGCCTACATCAGCGATGATGAGATCTCAAAAGTTGTTACCTTCATCTGCAATCAGGCCTCGCCTAACTACTTAATTGAATCGTTTGATAAGATGCGTTTTGACGATTCCAGCTCCAGCGAAACCTCCGATGAGGGCTCCCGCGACAGCCTTTACGACCAAGCATTTGCAATTGTCCGAGACACGAGGACAGCATCGACGACATACTTGCAGAGAAAGCTTAAGATCGGATATGCACGGGCAGCGTCCCTCATGGACGAGCTTGAATCAAAAGGGGTCATTGCTCCTCAAGAAGGCGCAAAACCCCGCAGGATCCTCCTCGATGGAGGAAAAGCCTCCTTATCAGGAGCAAAAAAGGAGATCAATGATGACGGAACCCAAGAACTCTTCGAATAGCAACAAAGAAGTGGATACAAAACGGCAAGAAGAGATCCAAGTTGAAAAACAGCTCCTTCCCCGCCTGAAGTTTATGGGCCTGCTCCTCATCTTCTTTAGCGGATGCGCCCTTTGCTACTCCATTTTTTTTTCAACAGAGATCGATGAGCAATTGGCCCTTGAACTGGCAAATGATGGGTTTACAACACCTCAAGAAATGCAATACGCTTCCGGCCTTTCCATCACAGACAACGCTCCATTCGACCTCTTCCAGGTCGAACGTTTTAATGCCTACATCGTTACAATCTCTTTTGCCGTTGTAGGGGCTATCTGCCTGTTCACCTCTTGGAGCAAGCAGAAAAAATGGATCGAAAAATAAGCCTACGAATAAAAGGCTCTTCGAAAATAATCGCTATCAGGATATGTATAAAAAAAATAAGCACGTAGAGCTGACAGTCGATGCCCCCAAGTCAGGATGGCAAAGCCGCAGCCCCCTATAAGTTCAAAAATTGTCGTGTACAGAGCCTAAAAGGCCAGGTTTTCATTTGACTGAATAAAAGGACTAAAGTGGAAAAAAAGCGGATCCTTATCGCAGATTCAGACCGGTCTTTGTTCACAGCCTTAAAAAGTAAAAAAGGCTCCGCACAATACATCCTTGAATACAGCCCTAACGGCAATGACTGCTTGAGAAAAGTCGACAGCTTCCATCCCGACCTCATCGTGATTGAGCTCATGCTTCCAAATATCCACGGCATTGAAATCCTAAGAAAACTCAAAACCGACCCTCGCACAAAACAAATCGGCGTGATCATGACCTGCGCCAATGCGATGGTCCAAAACTACCACACCAC
>JAFEGU010000245.1 GCA_018239725.1 Verrucomicrobiota bacterium
ACTTCTGTTTCCATCGGTAGAAAGTGGCCTCCGTTACTCCAAGCCTTCTGGTAATCTCCGAAACTGTTGTACCGGCTTCAGCCTGCGTTAAGGCAAAAGCAATCTGTTCGTCTGTAAACTGGCTTTTCTTCATCGAAAAATCTCCGTTTCAAAATGTGTTTAATAATGAGATTTTTCGCATTTTCTTTGGACCAGAATTTTGGAGGCATGTCACATGGCGTTTGGCATTTAACCACTTGTATATCATAATTCGGATCATTCAGATAGAGTTCTCCATACTGTAGTGTGACCTGATCTTTCTCTGAGTAATAGCTAATAGCGTCTAAAGCTTGGCATTTCGATAAAGGAGCTGCTGGAGCAATACCAAGACCAATCATATGGCTTCGTAGTTTTTTTTGCTGCTCGCGAGTCATACTCTCAATAGCGTTTTTTCCGATCACACCTGCTTCGCTATGCATCACATGGAGCCACAAGCCTTCCGGGCTAGTATTAGATAAAACATCTAAACAAGCTGTCATCATCTGTCTGGTCCTATCGACAATCGGTGTTTCTTTGCCAAATAGTTCTCTCATTGCCCTCCTTGCATCTTTGACCAGTCCTTCCGTTGCGTTATAAATCCCTACCAATAATGTCTCTTTAGGCAGAAAGCTAGCAAGTTTATAACCCATCTTTTCAAATTCTTCACGTTTTGTATTGATCCCATTTTGGCAAGTAACAAAAAGGGGAAATATGCCAGCATTGGAGAGAAGTTCTGAAAAATGGTCAAATATATTGACTATGCCGGTTTTGCACTCATCTACTGTAAACTTAAGTTGATGGGCCAAGCGGCTGATGATGAAGCAATCGACCTCGACACCGCCTACGCTGCCTCTACACCAGACCAAGTCTCCTATCTCAAGAGCTTTAACGTCGGAAACGGAAATTTCAATTCGTGGTGAGTCCTCGCCACGGCTCGACCAAGGCATCGGAGGTGCGGAATAAAGACCGAAGAGGTCGAGGCGGTTGAGAGGACTGTTCCGGACGTAGAGGTAAAGGTTGGGGCTGTCGATCGAGCCGGCAGGATCGGGGGTCAGCCATCTGCCTACAGAGGGATCGTAGAACCGTTTTCCAAAGAAGACAAATCCCTCTTCGGAGCGCTTGGAGCAAAACCGCCAGGGGTTTAATTGTGCAGAATCCTTTTCCTTGCCAAAGGCATCGATATCGTAAGACTCGGCAACTTTCCCCTGCAATGAGACGAGGGCGATGATATTGCCGTTAAAATCGTGCAATGGAGCAAAAACTGCGCCGTTAAGCTCGATTGCGATCGCAGCACCGATGTCTCCGATAATTCCTAGGCCAAGGACCTTCAGCTGGAGGATTTCGCCGCTTTCTGCCGCTGTCCCGATTTCCTTATCCCGGTCGTACAAATAGAAGATCTTGCTTTTTCCTGCATAGGGATCTTCGATTTCTTTCGAAATGAGGCGGGATAAGGGGTCGTAGCAATACCGAATTGTCCTCACAGGGGTGATCAGTGTTGTGAGCCTGCCGAGGGCATCGTAATGGAATTCAGTTGCAGTATCTTTGGATATGCGCTTTGTAGGGTTTCCATCGGGATCGTATTGGAAGCAGCTGTCCTTGCTTACTAGAAGCTGATTGCAGTCGTTGATCTTGCAATCAGTGGGATTACCAAACGAGTCGAATGCATAGTCTGTTTCTGCTTCTTTAACGAGTTGGTTAAGCGGGTCGTAGGAGTAGTCTTTTGTCCCAAAAAAGGAGTTGTCTGTTTGCATGACGAGGCCTGAAGGACCGTACGCTATGCTTTGCTGCAGATAGGAAGAGGATTGGGAAATGGGACGCTCTAGCAGGTCCCTTTGGGTAGATACGGTGGAGAGGTTGTTGATCAGCTCTTCCTCTTGGACATGTCCGTTTGGGTCAAACTGGGTATAAACATGGGCGTATTGCTGATAGCCTTCTGGTGAATATTTTGTAACGGCAGTTAGATGAAGGCCTGAATAGCTGTAAGCAAGGGATGCTTGATTGGGAAGGGTGAAGTGGCTGGAACGGCCATGTTGGTCGTATTTCCAAGCGTATTGGAACCCACTTGGAGAGGTCTCATGGAGGAGTTCTCCAAAATGGCTGTAGCTGCGCCGGATCCGAAACTGATGGATATGGTCGATGATCAGGGTAGGATCAGGGCCAGTTTCGTAGAAGTAACTATAGCGGACAGTCCCGTCAGAGCTAGAAAGCTCAAGAAGTCGATCGATCCCATCGTAGGTGTAGGTTAGGACTGTGCCGCTTGGCAATGTCTTCTCTGCAACCCTTCCTCGAAGATCGTATTGGTATCGATGGATTTTTAGGTTGGCTTCATTTTCACTGACAACGCGCCCCATCGGATCATATTCCCACGTCGTTGCAACGGTTTTGATGGGAGTGTCCGATTGATAGATTGTCGAGACCCTCTTGGTCCGATTCCCGCTTGCATCGTAGTAAAAGCGATCATAAGCGACTGTTTTGCCTTGGGGATTTCTTTTTTCAATGGATGTAATATGGTTCAGCGCATCGCAGGTTTCTATAGTCCTGTTTTTGATCGGATCGATCGTCTGTTTTTGGAGTACGCGCTGGCCGATTTCGTTCTCCACTTCCGTATAATGCCATTCGGTGACTGCCCCGATCGGATCGATGTGCTGGATTAACCTTCCTTCTGAATCATAGGAAAAATGGTCAATGGCCTCTCCTTGGGATGTCCATCGAATCGCCTTTTCTTTGCGGTTGTTGGTTCCGTAGATGAACTGCATCCTGTTTTCCCGGCAGCCTGATTCATCTTCTATCCATTCTTCAATCACACGGCCTTGAACGTCGTGGATCTGGACATTTTGGACGGACCCATCGCCAGTCCGCTCCAAAAAGCCTAAAGAATCGTACGCATAGGTCTTTTTTCGGCCTTCTGCGTCTTCAGTGATGAGCCTGCCTGAACCGTCGTATGAATACTCTGTCGTAAGACCTCGGGAATCTGTATAGGAAATAAGATGGAATGCGCTATAGCTCCAGGACTCTTGGGCCAGGATCTCGCCGTTTGCAGCATAGGTCGTTTTCGAGGTCATCCTCTGGAAGAGGTCGTAGGTGTATTCGGTCTGAGTTTGGTCGGGATGGACAGTGCGGGCAAGCATGCCGCTTTTTGTGTAGGTATGAAAGACTTCGGTCCCATCTGCTTGGATAATATGAATGGGCTTGCGTAGAGAATTGTAGATTGTTTTGACCTGGCTGCCTTCCGAGTTTGTCGTTGATGCAATGTTCCCATTCAGGTCGTAAGTGTAGGTTGCTGTGGGAAAGCGGGACTTCCCTGATTCTTGTTCAATTGGAGCAAACCGAGTATTGATGCACCTGCCAAAGGCGTCATACGACTGGGTCGTCGCATTTCCCCTTTTATCGGTTTGAGAAAGGAGCCTACCCTTCGGATCATATTGGGAATAGGTAATTGAAAAATTGCCTTCTTCATCGATTTCTTGGCATGAGGTCGGCTTGCCTGAGAGGTTATAGGTATAGATCTTCTTACGGCAGCCTGGTTCAGTAGCTTCCAGAAGATTTCCATTTGCATCGTATGCGTAGGTGTTTTCCTGACCAAGGGGTGTGGTTTTGCGGATGATTCGTCCGCATGGATCATAATCGGTGTAAAGTGTGTAACGATAGGTTCGATTGGCATCATAGACGGCTTCTGCGATGACTTGATTTTGTAAAGAGTAAGTGTACTCAGAGCGTTTGATCAGGACTTCGTTGCCTGAGGCCATGTCCAGATATCGTTCTTCGGTGGCAAGGATCATTCCATTATGGGGGTGCCTCTCGTACCGTTTGATGGATCGTTGCGTTACGCCGCTGATATGAGCATGGTCTTCCTGATCGCCATCGTCGATGACCTCGCAAACAAGCAAATGGTCTGAATCATAGAAGTAGAATTCGCGGATGAGGATTTTTTCACCATCGCAAGTCAATTTGCGGGCCAATAGGTCTGTGTCTTTGAGGTAAGCGTAGCGGTAGGTAAGGCCCCCCTCTTCCGCTTCAAGAGTAGGCACGTTAAAAACAGGAAGATATTCAAAACGCCTGCGATAGACTTGCGCTCCAGAAAGGTTCCCATAATCATCGATTGGGAAGGGCCCCTGCCGCTCTCCTGTAAGATTGCCCCAGAACGCCTCTTCTAAGACGTTGCCGAAAGTGTCGTAAACAAATGTGCGTGAAAATACAGCGTTGCCGTTTTGATCAAGCAATGCTTTGCTGATCAGATGAGAGCCGTTCCACAGCAGCTGCTGGGAAGAATGCAGATTATCCTTTTCATCATAGTACTCTATCCGTTGCAGCTGTTCGCCGTCATGGTGATAGCGTGTCAGTATATTATCGACATCGCGGACATTGGTATGATTGGGATGGTAGGAAAATCGTGCTAAAGGGAGGAGTTCGCTGTTTGCTCCAATGGGAGCTTCCAGAAGTCTGATCTTATCTGCATTAAATGGTTTTTTAGCTTTGAATTCCCACTTCATCGCTGCTTTATGGTTTTCAGGTTCATAGTAGTGCGCAATGAATTGAAGAGTACTTCCAAGGTGCAGTTTTTGCATCCTGGCGCCGCCCCCCTTTCTTCCCAGAGCAAACTCTGAAGATTCTATTGGCCGCCTGTTGCTTTTGATTGAGTTGAGATAGTTTCTTTGCTTAATCCCGACCGACCTGTAATCAAATACACCGTTGTCCGATGTCGTTATTTGAAAATGAAAATGATCTGATGGCTTCATCAACCCATCCGGCTTGATAAAGTTAAAGGATGCTGTCGTGAATATTTTTGTCCCTGAGGGATTGCGGACGAAGATGTTCTTTATCTCATTGGAATGCTTTTTGTAGACGTAGCAAATGTCGTGCTTGCTTGGGGTCGTTTCAGAGACAAGGGCTAAATAATAGGGTCTGTCTGACTCGTGCCAACCTAAATCTTGATAGACCCGTACTCCTCCATCTGGCAAGTAAAGAATCGCTTTTTGCTGCCGAATGTTAAATTTCAACACATTGTGCGCTGGATTTTTTCGTGCGCTTAATATTCCAGTGCACTGGCCGTCTTTAAACTCTGGCTTGAATACATGGTAATGCTTTTCTTGATGGCTGAAAACATAACACACAAGGTTCCCATTCCTTTCGGGAATGTAGACCTTGTATTTGGTTTCTCGATTGTACTTTTCATCACTGCCTGGAGGTTC
>JAFEGU010000246.1 GCA_018239725.1 Verrucomicrobiota bacterium
ATTGCGTTGTTGAAAAAATAGCTGCCCATCAACCTAAGCTTCAAGGAAGCACATTTTTTTCTTTTGCATTGCCCGATTCTGGGAATCATGAGGTTGTTAAAAATAAGCGACTATGCTGCTTCAATACAGCTTTGGGATGGCGAGTAGGCGATTGTAATGCATTTCCAGATACCGACATCCGGATTGTCCAATTCAATACGAATCATACGAAAAAACTGATCCTTGATAAAAGCAATCAACCATTTCGTCGCCCTTCCGTGGTGATTGAAGCAGGCGTCCGGCCCGAGGCTGAAGGAGATCTTAAAAAGATCGTCAAGGTCAATATCGTCCTCTGTAATGGTCCCCAGGTATTATCCCACGATCAACGAAATGCTGTTACGTTCACCTTCGACATCGATCTCAGGCACTTGCCATTGACAATGGAGCGGTTTCGTCAAAACTCGCCCTGGATTACCGATCTTAGCGAGCATGTTGGTCAAATGGAATTCCAGAGCGTTGAAAATCAAGCCAAGCTGATGTTCGAAGCCTTTCAGAAAGAACTTACGGCCCCATTCTTAGAAAATCCCGATTCCCACGTTATTTTTGAACTTGCGCCGCCTAAAAGCTCATCAGACAAGCTCTGGGTGATTGCCTGTCTTCTTGATATGCTTAAGAAGGATCCCGTTGCTTACTCCAATGAGATCTCTTATGTAGCCGAAGAAATGAACTGCACATTTTCTGATGAAGAGTTGTTAGCGCTATCTAGCGAGGGTAACGCTGAATTAACCTTAGAAGGGGATTATATTGTATCGCCTGCCGCTGTAGCAGATAAATTGTACACATCTGTAAGCTCCCAATTTTTACAAGCCCTGCAAGCTCCTTCTCTTCGTGCTAATTCTTCGCCATCTTCGATTGCCTTGCCTTTGCCTTCGCCAAAAAAGGCTGTTGAGAAAGACGTTGTCCTTCCTAGCTTTTCTGCACCTGTTGAACCTCCAATCGATTCTCCAAAGATACCAGTTTTTTCAGACGTGCCATCCGAGCCTGTTAAGGCTCTAGTCGACATAGATCCTGTCTCTGTAAAGCAACAGGAAGAAGTTGATAGGCAGCAGCGGTTGATGGAGAAGCAAGTAGAAAAAGCGCGGCGCAGAGAGGTTTTTGAACACAAACAACGAAAGTTGGAAGCTGAGGACATTCAGAGAAGAGCTCAAGAAGAGCGGAGCCATCGTCTGTTTACCCTTGATTTCGATGAGCAACAGCAAGTCGAAGCCATCTATAAAGGCTATCCG